>JANQSB010000060.1 GCA_028284295.1 Myxococcota bacterium
TCCTCCGACCAGGGGGCGTGCCGCGCGCTCCAGACGACCTCCTGCGGGTGTCGCAGCACGCAGACGATCCGGGCCTCGGGGATCGTCTCGCGAATCTGGGGAATGTGCATTCCGTCCACCGGGTGCGCGCTCACCCAGCGCCGGCTCTTCGAGCCGTGGTGCTCGCGGCAGAACTCGACGGTCATTTCGACCAGGCGCCGCAGGTACTTCCGATCGATCTCCCAGTCGTACATGGGAGAGGGGAACTGCGAGCGCGCCAGGAAGATGTTGCGGAAGTAGTAGAGCTCCTTCGGGTCGAAGCCGCTCTTCGGATCGTAGCTGCGCAGCGGTGCGAACTCGGGATGCGCGGTCAGGCTGGCCCAGACCGCGCTCGTGCCCGACCGCTGGCAGCCGACGACGAAGACGCCGGATGCGATCCGATCGGAGTCGCTCACGAGGCCAGGAATTCCTCGACGCTCGCCCGCGCGCGCGCGTTGTAGCCAGGGGCGTAGCGGCGGTACGCCTCCACGATCGCCGACCGCTCACGCATGGCGCGCTCGGCCGCGCGGAAGATCGCGTCGGAGCTGTCGACCAGCGGAACCACCAGCATCTCCTTGAGGAAGGCGTCGTCCTGGAAGAGGTGGCTGTTGGGACCGATCAGGCAGGGGGCGCCGACCGAGAGGCTCTCGAGCGGCAGCATGGGAGCGCACTCGGAAACCGTCACGTAGAGGTTCAGGTGCATCAGGGCCAGCCAGCGCAGGAGCTGGTCGTGGCCCAGGAGCTCCTCGCCCCGGCTGTGGCTGTGACTCGTGAGTCCGACCAGCGCGCAGAACTGGGACAGGCGCTTCGCCTCTCCGGCGTGGTGCAGGATCGCGCCCTCGACGCGTCGCGCCGCCATGGCCATCGCGTAGGGGGGCTTGCGCCAGCCCTCGTTGGAGATCCAGCAGCCGAGGTGGGGGCCACCGTCGGCGGGCTTGGAGGGGGCCGTCGGGACCTCGGGGACGAAGTTCTCGACGAAGGCGGACTTCAGGCCGAGATCGCGCATCGCCTCGGGCATCCCGTCCTTCACGAAGCCCAGGCAGTCGAGCAGGCCCTGGCGTCCCTGCTGGATGGCGAGACGCAGACCCCGCCACGCGTAGTCCTCGCGGATCTGGAGGAAGTTCCCGTGCCACAGGAGCTTGATGCGCGTGTCGGGTGCACGCTGGCGCAGATCGTGGACGAGGTAGAGATGCTCGAGGGCGCCACCACTGAGAACGAGGTTCGCGCAGCCGGCCTCGGCCACGAGCGCGAGGAGTCGCTCGCGCTCCTCGCGCGTGGGCGTTGCCGGCAGGGGTGTCACGTGCTCGAAGAGGTTGCGCGTGGACTGCTCGATGCCGCTCCATCCCGGCACGTAGACGGCCAGGCTCGGCTCGGCCTCGGCGCGCAGCCGCTCGAGGAGTGCATGCTCGTCTTCGGACAGCTCCACGTCGCGAGGGGCAGGCGTTGCGGTGCCGGACGGGGGGGACGCCGCGTGCGGGATCGCCGATGTGGCTGCCGGGGCGCCGTGCAGCGTGCCCGTCGCGCAATCGAAGCGCACGGGGCCCGTCCAGTCGCTGCGCAGCTCGACCTCGTGTCGCCGGCTCCCGACGCGGACCGTACAGCGACCGCCGCTCGGATGGGACTCCAGCACCACCTGCATGCGGCCGCCGTGATCGAAGAGGCGGAGGAGGGCTCCGCGATCCGTGGTGGTGGCCACGCTGCCGAAGGCGCCATCGTCCCGGGGC
>JANQSB010000073.1 GCA_028284295.1 Myxococcota bacterium
TCGTGGACCGCGGCATCTGGCGGGTGCGGAAGGATCCGAACCTGCGACACGTCGTATCCTGACGGGGCGGCGCGGCGCGCCTACTCGCTCAGCTCCTCGAGAGGGGGGCAGGAGCAGATCAGGTTGCGGTCCCCGTGCGCGTTGTCGATGCGTCCGACGGGGGGCCAGTACTTGTGCTCGCCCAGCCAGGGAGCCGGCCACGCCGCCACCTCCCTCGAATAGGCGTGGCCCCAGTCGTCCGAGGCGACGGCGGCGGCGGTGTGGGGCGCGTGCTTGAGAGGGTTGTCCTGGGGGTCCCACTCGCCGGACTCGATCCGTTCGATCTCGCCGCGGATCCCGATCAGTGCGTCGCAGAGTCTGTCGAGCTCCTCCCGCGACTCGCTCTCGGTGGGCTCGATCATCAGCGTGCCGGCCACGGGGAAGCTCATGGTCGGTGCGTGGAAGCCGTAGTCCATCAGCCGCTTGGCGATGTCCTCGACCGACACGCCGCAGCTCTTCTCGAAGGGCCGGCAATCGATGATGAACTCGTGCGCGACCCGCCCGCCCGGGCCCGTGTAGAGCACCGGGTACGAGTCCGACAGGCGACGGGCCATGTAGTTCGCATTGAGGATGGCGATGCTGCTCGCGCGAGTGAGGCCCTCGGCGCCCATCAAGGCGATGTAGGTCCAGCTGATCGGCAGGATGCTCGGGCTGCCGAAGGGTGCCGCCGACACGGCGCCCACGTTCCCTTCGGCGAGCGGATCGCCGGGCAGGAAGGGCCGCAGGTGTTCGGCCGCGGTGATCGGGCCCATCCCCGGGCCGCCGCCGCCGTGGGGGATGGAGAAGGTCTTGTGCAGGTTCAGGTGGCAGACGTCGGCGCCGATCTCCGCGGGCGAGGTCAGGCCCACCTGTGCGTTCATGTTCGCGCCGTCGAGGTAGACCTGGCCGCCGCCTTCGTGAACGATGCGACAGATCTCCTGTACCTCGCGCTCGAACACCCCGTGCGTGGACGGGTAGGTGATCATCAGCGCCGCCAGGCGGTCGGCGTTCTCGTCCACGCGCCGACGCAGGTCCTCGAGGTCGATGTTCCCGTCCTCGTCGCACGCGACGGCCACACAGCGCAAGCCGGCGATGATCGCGCTCGCCGCGTTGGTCCCGTGTGCGGAGACCGGGATCAGGCACAGGTCGCGCTGGTCGTCTCCGCGGCTCTGGTGGTAGCGGCGGATCGCGAGCAGCCCGGCGTACTCACCCTGGGAGCCTGCGTTGGGCTGCAACGAGACCGCCGGCAGGCCGGTGATCTCGGCCAGCCAGGTCTCCAGCTGGCGCAGCATCTGGGTGTAGCCCCGGGTCTGGTCCGCGGGAGCGTAGGGATGCATGCGGCCGAACTCCGGCCAGGTGACCGGGATCATCTCGGTGGTCGCGTTGAGCTTCATGGTGCAGGAGCCCAGGGGAATCATCGAGACGTTGAGGGACAGGTCCCGGACCTCGAGCCGCCGCATGTAGCGCAGCATCTCGTGCTCGGCGTGGTAGCTGTTGAAGACCGGGTGCTCGAGGAAGGGACTCGTTCGCCGCAGCGGCTCGGGCAGCTCTCGGAGCTCCGAAGCGTCCGCCTCCTGGAGCAGCTCGTCGGCAGCGACGCCCGCGGCGTCGCCCCCGCAGAAGCACGCGAGCAGCTCCTGCAGCTCTTCCTGGGTGCTCGTCTCGTCCAGCGAGATGCCGACGCTGCCATCGTCGAAGGCCCGGAGGTTGAAGCCGCGCTCGTGCGCCGCGGCGTGGACGGCCCGCGCGTCGCCCGAGCCGAGGCGGACGCGCAGGGTGTCGAAGAAGGGCGGCTCGCCCACGTCGTGACCCAGGCGCCGGAGCCCGGCGGCCAGGGCGGCCGTCAGGGCCTGGACCCGCCGCGCGATGCTCCGCAAGCCCTCCGGGCCGTGGTAGACCGCGTACATGCTGGCGAGGATGGCGAGCAGTACCTGGGCCGTGCAGATGTTGCTCGTCGCCTTTTCGCGTCGGATGTGCTGCTCGCGGGTCTGGATGGCGAGGCGGTAGGCGATCCGGCCGTGGGCATCCTTGGAGACCCCCACGAGTCGCCCGGGCAGCTTGCGGGCGTGCTCGTCCCGGGTGGAGAGATAGGCGGCGTGGGGGCCGCCGAAGCCC
>JANQSB010000081.1 GCA_028284295.1 Myxococcota bacterium
CCTTCCGCATTGGGGAAGCGTCTGGCGGCCGGCTTCTTGGTATCCTTGGCTGAACTCTTTGAGCGGCCGGTGCAGCTGAGCTTCGGCCGTTAGACGGCACTCGCATTCTGCTCCCATCCTCGTTCGCGGGTTCTCTAGCTTCGCATGCATCGCGCCGTCCGGATCCGAGCACTGGGACAAGCCAACCCCTCGGGTTGCCTCGAATCAGGCTGCGAGGTCCGCGAGCTGAGCGCGCCGACACACCGGAAGTGACCGCAGTCCAGGAGTGCGTTGGGCGCCGCGATCGCCGCGAAATCCAGAAGCGGTTCGCGGGCTGTTGGGTGCCCGTTCCTCGAGCCAAGAGGAATCCTGGCCGCTCCTGAGCCCGAGCATCGCACTAGATGACTCGTCCCTTCCCGCGCTCGCTCCAACAAGTGATCGCGCTGGTGCGGGCGATGCATCGGTCTCGTTTGCAGGTGCACTGTCCAGGGACGTCATGATTTCCGCGCTAAAAGGACGGCTACTTTTCCGCACCTCCGGTTTCTGGTTCTTCTTTCTTCCGAAGGACAGAGGGCCTCAAAGGCCCGATGGCCTCCCGCCCCCGCCCCCTGGGGTCATGAGGGGTTCGTGGATTTCGCCGCCGCCTCGAGCTCGCGCAGCCGGTAGCTCCGGCCGCTGATGTTGAGCACGTGGCTGCGATGCAGCAGGCGATCGAGGATCGCCGTCGCCAGCACCTCGTCGCCCGCCAGCATCTCCGGCCACTCGGCGATGCCCTTGTTCGTCGTGATCGCGATGGCGCCGCGTCCGTAGCGGTACGACACCAGCCGGAAGAAGAGACTGGCCTCCTGGCGCGTCATCGACTCGAAGCCCACCTCGTCGATGACGAGCAGGGCCACATTCATATGCTTGCGCCGACGCAGGCGCTGGGGACTGATCTCGGCGTCGCGCTTGAGGGCCGCCAGCAGATCCTCGAGGCGGTGGAAGGCGACGGAGAAGGCATTCTCGATGGCCCGGATCGCGAGGCCCACGGCCAGATGTGTCTTCCCGACGCCCGGCGGCCCCTGGATGAGCAGATTCTCCTTCTCTCGGATCCACGCGCAGGTGCCCAGGGTCTCGATCCGGCTGCGCTCCACACTCGGCTGGAAGCCGAAATCGAAGTTGCCCAGGGTCTGTCCCGTCGGCAGTCCCGACAGTCGCAGCGAGGTCTTGAGACGCCGTTCTTCCCGCACCGTCAGCTCGTCCTCGAGCAGCCGGTCGAGGAAACGGTGCGGGGGCCAGCTCTCCTTGACCGCCTCGGCCAGCACCTGGTTCACATGATCGCTGGCGTGCAGGAGCCCGAGCTTGGTGAGTCGCTCGCGCGTGGCGTCGAGATCGACCTTCGGTTGTTTGCGCGACACCGGGTTGCCCGTGCTCATCGCGCCACCTCCGCCACCGCGGCGTAGAGATCGAGCGGGCGGCGCTCGGGCACCATGGCGGCGATCTCCTGGAGCTTGCTCGTCATCTTGCCCAGCGGCACCGGAGCCTCGACCCGGTCGGTGCCAGGGCCCTCATAGTGCACGGGGTCGATCAGCAGTCGGCTCCGTGTCCCACGCGGATGCTCCGCTAGGAGCTTCCCGTCCGTCCAGACCTGGACGACCTCGGCACAGCCCCGTACCTCCACCTCTCGCTGGGCATGAGCGAAAGGCACGCTGTAGGTCCTTCCCTCGAAGCGGATCGTGGCGTCCAGCGCAACGCGACGGCGCTGCACGAGATCGAAGGGAGCGGGGAGCTCGGGGAGCGGGCCCAGATGTCGAAGCTCTGATCCATACGTCGCCTGGATTGTCTCCCCCGTCACCGGGCAGAGCGTCCGCGTGGCGCGCTTCTCTACCTCGGCATCCGTCCACACCTGGAGCTCCTCGACCGCCTCCCAGGGGCGGTCGCGAGGATCAAAGCCCTGCTTCTGGATTCCGATGCGCCGCTCGACCTTCGCCTTGTCTTGCGGCGTCCGCGGCCTGGCCGGGTCGATGTGGAAGCGTACGCTTCGCGCATAGCGACGGTACGTCTCATTGAGCGTGCCCCAAGGACCGGCGCCCTTGGCCACTGCCGTCTTCACATTGTCGACGCGGATCACCGCGGGCACCCCGCCGAGCCGACGCAGCGCCTCGTTGTGGACGTGCAGCCACGCCAGCTGGTCGGCACGGGTCGACCACACGATTGCCCCCTTGCGCGAGTGCGACAGCGCCAGGTGGAAGGCGTGGAGGTCGATCGGCTCCCCGCCCACGACGACGCCGGGAAACTCTCCCCAGTCGGCCTGGGCCAGTGCTCCCGGCGGCGTCTCCATCCGACGACGCGTCCGCACCTTGGGCTTCGGAAACTTGGCCCGTACGTAGCGCTGGATCGACTTGTAGCTCCCCGGGTAGCCGTGCTCCTCCACCAGGTGCTCATGCAGCGCCTGCAGATTCACCCCGCGTCGCCCCTCGGCCTGCTCGAGCCAGTGCCGGATCACCGCCTCATACGCCCCGGCCGCGAAGGGCTTGTCGGCCCGCCCATCCGGCTTGTCCTCGGCGAGCTTCCTCAGCCGGTAGCGCACCGCCTTCTCGTCCACGCCCAGCTGCCGGGCGATCTCCCGGTTGGAGCAACCGCGCTCGTGCAGGACTTCGATCGTCATCACTTCCTCCTGGCGAAGTCGGCGGCCCATGCAAGAATCCCCCCTGTGGGGATCCTGCACCGGCTGCCTCCGTCAGGAGGTGCGGAAAAGTTCGTGTCCTTTTACGGCCGAGATATCACGTCCTGCGACA
>JANQSB010000083.1 GCA_028284295.1 Myxococcota bacterium
GAAGGTGTCGCCGTGATTGAGGAGGAAGACGCCCTTGGCGTAGTCCTCGCAATCCGTGTTCTCGCAGTATCCGACGCCGCGCTTCATGCTGGCCATCCCTTGGGATGCCTCCTGTTGGACCCTCTCCCGCGCTGGGCGCAAGGCTTGCGTCCTCTGCCGGTCGAGGAAGCAAGCGATATGCCACTCGCTCGTTCTGGGGTCCGAGTCGGCGCCGAACCGGCTGGGGGGCGCCCGGTTTCTGGGGGTTTTGCTGGCTCCCTGCTCGTCTATGCGTGGTTCCCGGCCGGGGCCGGAAGTGGGTTCGGGTCTCGGTTCGAGGCGATGATGGGAAACGAACTACCGTCAGCAGTCTCGTCGGGGGCGGTCCGCGCAATCTCTTGCAGATGCCGGGGGTTGGGAGCGTCTTCGAAAGCGGTTTCGCCAGTGTTCGAGAGCCGAAATCCCACGCAGTCACCGATACTTACGGTTGAAGCGACCCGTATACTGCTCCGCCGTCGGGGAGGTGTCAACCGTTATTTGTTTCTTGACCCGGTTCGCGTGTTTTCTGCTCGCGCGCTCGCGCTCGCAGGAGGTACAGCGCGTACCCGCCGAGGGTCAATGCGGTGACGCCGTAGGCCGCGATCACGTAGCTCACGTTGCGATCTCCTCCCGCGCGCGGGCCAGCGGGTCGGCCGCCCGCAGAAGCGACGCGGCCCGCAGGTTCTCGAGCTCCCACCGCAGGAGCACGAACCAGCAGAACGCCACGAACAGGGTCAGATTGCCCACCAGGAAGGGGAGCCCCATTCCGTCGCCCAGGCTGCCGCGCTCGAGGTTCTCGGGGTGCATCCCCCGTCCTCCGAAGATCTCGATCACGAAGTAGTTGAGGGGAATCAGAGCCACGCCCACGAGTCCGTAGACCGCGGCGAAGCGCGCCGTCCGCGCGCCGCCGTCGCCGAAGCTCCGCAGCAGCAGGTAGGCGAGATAGACGAACCAGAGCAGCAGGGTCACCGTCAGCCGAGGGTCCCACGACCACCACTTCCCCCAGGTGCCCTTGGCCCAGATCGGGCCCGTCACGATCATCAGGGTGCAGAAGATGACGCCGACCTCGGCGCCGGCGATCGCCAGGCGATCCCAGCGCTCGTCGTCCTTCCACAGGTACAGCGCGCCACAGATCGCCGTGATCACGAAGCCCAGGTAGGCGCCGTAGGCGAGGGGCGGGTGGACGTACAGGATCTTCTGGATGACCCCCTGCACGCTGTCGACGGGCGCGTTCGCGACCGTCCAGGCGTAGGCGATCAGCAGCAGGCCGAGCAGCGCCCCGGATGCGGTTCGCACCTTCGAGGCGACGGGGCCGAGGCCGTTCATGGGATGGCGCTCCTCTCTCAGTCTTCTCTCAGTCCTCTCTCGGTCCGTTCCCGGGGATCGCGCTTCTCGCGCCCGCGAGGACGTCCGGGTGGAGAGTCTACTCGTCGAGCACGTAGTCGAAGCCGATGAAGCAGATGATCCAGTAGATGCCGTCGACCACCAACAGCAGCTGGACCGATGCGAAGGCCGGCGAACCGTCCCGGAGGACCTCTGCGGTGCCCTCGACGGCTCCCGCCAGCACCGGAAACAGGGCCGGCAGCAGCAGGATCGGCAGCAGCACCTCCCGGAAGCGGGTCCGGACGGCCATGGCGGCCAGCAGGGTCCCGACCGGGGCGATCCCCAGTGTGCCCAGCGCGAAGACGCCCGCCAGCGCGAGGGCCCGGGAGCTCAGGTCGACGTCGAAGACGAGCGCGAAGGCCGCCGCGGCCAGGGCCTGGACGATCGACAGCAGCAGCGCCGTGGAGACCGCCTTGCCGGCGAAAACCCAGCCCCGGTCCACCGGGACGAGCGCCAGGCCCGAGAGCGCGTCGTTCTCGAGCTCCATCGCGAAGGCGCGGTTCAGTCCGATCAGCGCCGCGAAGACGAAGACCACCCACAGCAGCCCCGGCGTGTGCACCAACACCTCGCTGCCCGTGCCGGCGGGCAGGGCGAAGTGGTAGACGATCACCACCAGCAGGGAGAAGACGAGCATCGCGATCACGCGATCCCGCGAACGCCACTCGGTGACGAGGTCCTTCCACAGGATCGCCAGCAGCACCCTCATCCGACGGCACCGTCCAGGGCCGCGGCATAGGCGGCCTCCAGGGCACTGCGCTCGAGGCCTTCGCCTTCGCTGCGGTGGACGATGCGTCCCGCCAGCAGCACGAGTGCGCGGTCGGCCACCTCGCTCG
>JANQSB010000092.1 GCA_028284295.1 Myxococcota bacterium
ATGCTGATCGGAAGCAGCGAGACCAGGGTGACGAAGGGGACGATCACGACGAACCAGTACCACGCCGTGGGCGAGTCGAAGGGAACGGCCAGGGCCCCGACGGCCAGGACCGGGAGGCCCTGGTTGACCAGGCTCCAGCCGAAGGCGGTGGCGACGACCTTCGGTCGTCTCGACAGCGCATCGACGGCGTCGAGTGCGCGCGCGCTGGCCCGCCCTGCGCGCGGGGAGACCTTCTCGAGGGGCCGGACCGCCCGGCTCGCCCGGCGGCTGATTCCGGGCAGCAGGAGGGCGAGGGTGGCGAGCACGGTGGCGGCAGCCAGGCCCGCCAGCGCTCCGACCCACGCCGGGTCGTCGTGGATGCGCGCGATGGCCGGTGCCGCGGCCAGCGCGACCGCGCCGAGGGCCCCGAGGCCGAGAAGGCGCTCGGCCACGACGAGACCGAGCACGCGCCCCCCCTCCCCGACGTCCCGGCGCGCATCGACCAGCCGGTACACGTCGCCCAGCATGCCGCCCGGCAGGACGAGGTTGAAGAAGCCCGCGACCAGGTAGGCGCGAAAGAGGGTCGACCAGCGAATCCGCAGATCGATCCCGCGCAGCAGGCCGCCGAAGCGGATCGCGCCCACTGCGAGGTTCACGCCCAGCAGACCGCAGCCCGCGGCGAACCACGCGGCCGACTCCAAAAGCGGCCTGCGCCAGGCGTCGGCCAGCGCCGTCGCGAAGCTGCCGCCGGAATCCGGGCGGACCCACCAGAAGGCCAGGACCAGGCCCGCGGCGGCCACGAGGAAGCGCAGCGCCAGGGCCCCGCGCCGCCGCCCGCTGCGTTCGTTCACGACTTCGGCGGCGCGGGCTCCAGGCGCCGGTGCAGGATCTCCCGTGGAACGTTCTGCAGGTCGTAGCTGAAGAACGCCAGGATCAGCTGCACGCCCAGGATCACCGGCAGGGCGGCCACCATGACCGTACCGCTCGTCGCGGGGAGGTTCGCGCGACTGCCCTCGATCCACGCAGATGCACCGAAAGCGACGCCGAAGACCAGGAGCGCCAGTCCCGCCAGGATCTCGATCGACGCGATGTTGAAGTTGCGCAGGTAGTAGCTGTAGAAGATGCGCTTGACGGTGTTGGCCAGGTGCTTCCAGGCGAACTCGCCGAGCACCCGCCGGATCACCAGGTTGCTCGACTCGTCCTGGTAGACCGCGGGCATCGGCACCTCGCACACGACCGCGCGCAGGATGCCCAGGCGAAAGAGCAGGTCCGATTCGAAGAACCAGCCGCGCGCCAGCTTGTCGAAGGGGAGTCGGCTCGCGACCGCCGCGTGGATCGCCGTGAACCCGTTCGTCGGATCGAAGACCTGCCAGTAGCCACTCGAGAGCTTGCTCGCGAAGGAGAGCAGGGAGTTGCCCAGCACGCGGATGCGCGGCATCGAGCGGAGCCCCTCGAGCTCGAAGAAACGGTTGCCCTTGACGTAGTCGGCCTCGCCTTCCTGGATGGGCCGAACCAGCCGCGGAATCCAGCCCGGGTCCATCTGGCCGTCGCCGTCGAGCTTGACGATGACGGCGGCCCCGGCGTCGATGGCCGCGCGGTACCCGGTCAGGGTGGCGGCCCCGACGCCCTGGTTCGAGGCGTGGCGGATCACCCGGACGCGCGGGTCGTTGCACTCGGCCTCCACGTGGTCGCCGCTGCCTTCGGGGCAGCCATCGTCGACGACGAAGACGGCGCGGCACTCGGGCCCGATTCCGGAGAGCACCTCGAGGATGCGCGCCTTCACGCGATAGCACGGGATCACGACGGCGATCATGGGTGGTCCGCCGCGCAGGCTACCACAGGGCCGGAAGGCTCCGGGGACAGCGACCTCGGGGGCGGGCTCTGCGGGTGTCGTCTCACGGCTCCTCTCCGGACGCGATCCCGGACGCGTCCGCGTCGGGGATGCGCCTCCACACCTGGTAATCGGCGTCCTGGAGGATCTTCTGGAAGCCCGCGCTCCGCAGGATGCTGGCCAGCGCGGGCCAGTCGGGATTCGCCTGGGACAGGCAGACCACGTGCAGCTCGTCGGCCGCGGCACGCTCGAGCAGGGGGCGGTCCTTTGCGGTCCCGCGTCCCGAGACCAGCCGCATCAGGCGCATGCGACGCCGCAGCTCGGCCTCGCCGAGCACCGGATGCAGGGTCGGCAGGTACTCGCGGCGCACCACCAGGGCGGCCGGGTGTCCGGGGAGCGTGGGGATCCAGGGGGCGACGCTCTCTGGTGCCAGGACGGTCTCGGAAGGCGCCGCGGCGTCGACGATGGTCCGGGCCGCAGCGAAGGCCCGGGGTGGGACCTTCCAGCCCGGTGCCCCCAGCCGGACCGTGTTGTCCGCGGACAGGGCGAAGGCCCGAGGCTCCGAGAGCACCAGGCCACCCAGCAGGAGGGCCGCCATCGCCACGGTGACGGCGTGGGACCGGGCCCCGGTCTGCCACTCGACCGGCGCCGCCAGCACGATCGCCGCCAGGGCGGGCAGGGGCAGCAGCCAGAAGACGCGCCAGTAGGTCGCCGGGCTCGTCAGGTGCGCGGCCACCGCGTCGGCGAAGAACGGATTCCACAGCACCAGGGTGGCGGCCGCACCGAACCCACATACCCGTCGCGCCCTCGGCTCGCGGGCGAAGGCCCAGGCTCCCGTCGCGACGAAGAGCAGCAGCGCACCGGCGGGCCCGCCGCCCAGGACGGCGCGTGCGGCCTGGCCTGCGAGCTGCAGGCTCGACATCGCCATCTCGGGACTGGGAATCGGCGCGTCGCGGAACGCCGCGACGGTGTCCGCTCGCAGCAGCAACGCGAGCGCCAGGGGATAGGCGCAGGTGGCGGCGGCCGCGGCGAGCCGTCGGGCCGCCTGCGGGGCCGTTGTCGCCGACACGCCCGACAGCACGGCCACGGCTGCGACGCCCGGCGCCAGCCACAGCGCCGACGCACTGACACCGACGGCCGCGACTTGCGCGGCGAGCAGCAGGGTCCACGAGCGCAGGTCGCCGCGACGGGCGAAGGCGAGGCCGTAGGCGAGAATCGCCGGCAGTGCGAGCGTGAGCAGGACACCCTTGCCCTGGTGGAGACGCAGCAGGCCGAAGCCCGCCCATCCGTGACTGCCGGAGGCGCCGAAGAGCAGCACCGCGACGATGGCCGCGGTCGCCAACGGCCAGGCGCGCGGAGTGAGCGCTCGCGCCTGACGCGCGTAGACGAAGGGAAGCGCGAGCGCGACGAGCGCGGGCTGCCACAGGTGCGCGAAGTCGAGTGCCGGGCGTCCCGTCAGGCGGGCGAGTGCGGCGTGGAGCAGCTCCAGCGAGTGGACGCGGTAGACCGGAAGGGACAGCGGCGCGCCCGCCACCCGGTGCAGCGTGTCCGCCCCGAAGAGCACGGCCTGCGGGTCCTCGACGGCGGCCACCGCCAGGTTCAGGTAGAAGGAGTCGTCGATGTCGGCGCGGTGTGCGACGAGGGCCACGGCAGCGCATGCCCCCGACAGCCCGACCAGCACGGCCAGCCCGGCCGACGGGGCAGGCCGGGACGGTCCGGGCGCCACCCCGGCGTCGCCGCTGCGAAGCTCGCAGATGCAGGCCAGGGCGACCGTGGCCGCGGCGACGCCCCAGACGGTCTGCGGTCCGAGCCCGGCGGCCCAGGCGATGGCGCTGGCGGTCGCCCCGGCGGCCACGACCATGCGTTGCCAGGCCGCCGGTCCCCTCCCGGTTGCGATCGCATCGCCGGATGCGTCTGCGGCCACGGGATCCGAACGCTCCTGCCTGCGGCTCCAGGCGAGCCAGCCGAAGGTCGTCAGCAGAGCCAGGGGCGCGATCCGGAGCAAGGCGTCGAGCCCGGCACCCCCGGCGACCGCGGCGTGAGCGCACAGGGTCCAGGAAGCGAAGAAGATCACACCGGCGTCGAGCCACGCGTCGAGTCGTGCCTGGAGGCGCGCGGCGGTGCCGCTCATCGAAGCCACAGGTCCTGCGCGGCGCTCTTCCAGCCGTAGGAGTAGCGTCGGTAGCGGCCCGAGAAGAGCTCCCGGCGGATGGTCGCCAGCCGCTCGAGTCCGCGGTCGGGCAGGTCCCGGCGGCAGCGCGCGTGCGCGATCTTCTCGTCGAGCGCCTCCCGCAGTGCGACGTCGGCGAGCTCGCCCAGTCGCTCGCGCGCCCTCTCGAAGAACTCCACCTCGTAGCCGAAGGCATCGCGATCGACCTGCTCGCGCGCCTTCTGGAGCTGGGCAAACAGGTTCAGCCGACGGATGCCGACCTGGTTTCCGCCGTGGAGCCGGTAGCGGACCAGGGGAGCCTCGACGATGCGCACGGGGGCCCGGGCGGCGATCACGAAGGCGAGGAAGGCGTCGTGGCAGCTTCGCAGCTCGGGGAAGGGAAGGCCGCATGGGCGGTGCCGCGCTTCGAAGGCCAGGGTGGTCCCGGCGGCGACCACGTGCCGCAGGAATACGAAGGCCGCTCGTCCCTCTCGCAGCTCGCGTTGCTCGCGCGGGTCGAAGCCGAGAGCCTTCCACAGGGTCGTACCGAGGGGTGCACCCAGCTCGTCGACGATCTCGCCGTTGCAGAAGACTGCACCGGCCCGGGGCTCCCGGCCCAGCTCCCCGCACAGGGTCTCGATCTTCGGCGGCAGCCAGACGTCGTCCTGGTCGGCGAGCAGGATCACGTCGCCTTCGCAGTGCCCGATGGCGCGCTCGAAGTTGCGGGTGATTCCCAGTCGCGCGTCGTTCCGGTGCAGTCGGACCGGGAAGGTGGCGGTGCGCGAGAAGCGCTCGAGGCGTTCGAAGGTCGAGTCCTCCGAGGCGTCGTCGAAGACCACCAGCTCGTCGGGCGTTCGGCTCTGGGCGGAGATGCTCTCGAGCTGCTCTTCGAGGAAGCGCTCTCCCTCACAGGTCGCCATGGCGACGCTCACCTTCACGGATGACTCCGGAGGGGTGCCGCGGGGTGTCGCGCGAAGCAGGGCCGGGCGAAGCAGGGCTGGGCGGAGCAGAAAGGACGAGCGCGTCCGGGGAGCGTACGTGCGCTGGCGTCCGCGGGTTCGCTCACGGACGGATTATCGCCGAACGGCGATCGGCCCGCGAGCGAGGCGACCGGGCTCTGTACACGAGTTGCGTCCCGGCTGCGCCTTCTCGCGGTATGCTGCCGCCAACGATGCCGTCGCTCGTCTCCCGCCTCCGGTCGCGCCTCGGCGTGCACGTGTTGCGTGTCTCCCGTCTCCTGCGATCGCGGGCGAGCTCGATCGGACTCGGGCTGGCTCCCGTGCTGCTGGCGGCCTGCTCGCCCGGCCCGCCCGCGGCGCGCCCCGACGTCCTGCTCGTCACCATCGACACGCTCCGAGCCGACTTCGTCCACAGCTACGGGCAGGCGGCCGAGATCACGCCGCGGATCGACGAGCTCGCGCGTCGGGGCGCTCTCTTCGAGACGGGGATCGCCTCGTCGACGGCGACGGCGCCCGCCCATGCGTCGATCCTCAGCTCGCGGCACGTCCGACGGCACTCGGTCGGGCCCTTCAACGGCGAGACGCGACTCGAAGGAGTCGAGACCCTGGCGATCCGCTTCCGCGACGCGGGCTACGACACCGCGGCGTTCGTCAGCAACGTCGTCCTCAAGGCACGCACGGGCCTGGACCGTGGCTTCGACCACTACGACGACGACATGCCCGAGACCGAGGCGAATCGCCTGCTGCTCTTCGAGCGCCTGTCCGAGCAGACGGTCTCGCGGGCCCTGGAGTGGCTCGCCGTCCCGCGAGAGGCGCCCTTCTTCGCCTGGGTGCATCTGCAGGATCCGCACGGTCCCTACACACCGGGCGAGCCCTGGTCGGCCATCGCGCCGGAGCTCCCCCTTCGAACCGATCGCGAGCTTCCCGTCCTCAAGGTCAACCGCGGTCGTGGCGGCATTCCCCACTACCAGGCCCTGCCTGGAGTTCGTCGCGCGCCGCTCTACGCGGGGCTCTACGCGGGCGAGATCGCGCGGAGCGACGAGCAGGTCGGCCGACTGGTCGACGCGGCGGAGATCCACTCGACGAGGGGGCTGGTCGTCGCCCTGACCGCGGACCACGGTGAGAGCCTCGACGAGGACGGCTTCTTCTTCCAGCACGGACACGCAGCGACACCCGAGCAGGCGCGCGTTCCGTTGATCGTCGTCGCGCCGGGGGTGCCGCCGCGGCGGATCGAAGGGGTGGTCAGCCACGTGGACCTGGCGCCGACCCTGCTGGAGCTGGCGGGACTGCCGGCCCTGGACGTGTCGGACGGAATCTCGCTCGTCGCCTCCATGCGGGACGGCGTGGCGCTGCCGCGGCGCACGGTGATCAGCGACATCGGCCACGAGATCGGCGCGTACGATGCCGACGGCTACTGGCGCGTGAGGGTCTTCGACGGCGGCCGCGACTTCCAGCGCTGGCAGCGGCTGGCCGAAGGATCCGGATACGAGAAGACCGACGGACCGGAGCTTCCCGCGGAGATCGAGGCCTACCTGCGCGAGTCGCCGGAGCTGCGACCCGCCCACGCCATGAGCCCGGAGGATCTCGAGCGTCTGCGCGCGCTCGGCTACCTGCCTCCCCGTGCGTCCGTGCGGCCTCCCGGGCCCTCGGGTACGACGGAGTAGTCGCGTTGTACCGCGGGCTTCGGGTGATGGCGATGGCGCCGGTCTGGAACGAAGAGGCGAAGATCGGGGAGGT
>JANQSB010000094.1 GCA_028284295.1 Myxococcota bacterium
CGGCTTCCTCTGCCGGCGAGCGCCCCGACGCCCTGCGCGAGCCAGCGGCAGACATCAAAGCAGCTCCAGCACGTCCTCGGGCGGACGCCCGACGGCCGCGCGACGCCCTCGCACGAGGATGGGGCGCTCCATCAGGATCGGTGTCGACGCCATGGCATCGAGGATCTCGTCGCCCCCACTGGCATCGCTGCAGCCGGCCTCGGCGAAGGCCTTCTCCTTCTTCCGGACGAAGCCGCCCGGCTCGCGGCCCAGGCGACCGGCCAGGTCGGCGAGCTCGTCGCGGGTGAGCGGGTCGGCGAGGTACTCGCGCACCTCGAAGTGCGCGCCGCGCTCCTCCAGCAGGGCGAGTGTCGCCCGGCTCTTCGAGCAGCGGGGGTTGTGGAGGAGCAGGAGCTGGTCGTCGCCTTCGGGAAGCGGCATGGCCCCAAGCTACCGCCTCTGCGAAACTGCGCACCCCGGATGCCCCGTATGCGGCTGTCGCCGCGCTGGTCTCCCGCTCGTCCCGCTCCGCTGCCCCTGCCCTGCCGACCTGCCGAAGGAGCCCATGTCCCTGCTCTCCCGTATCCGAAGGAGCCTCCGAGGAGCCGGCCCCCAGCCGGACGAGCCCGAGACCCTGCGCCGGATCGCCGCGGAGTTCGAAGGCGCATCGCCCGAGCGCGCGCGCTTCCTGGGCGCCTTCGCGTACGTGCTCGCGCGGGTGGCCCACGCGGACCTGCAGGTGGACGCCAACGAGCTGCGCCAGATCGAGAGCACCCTCGTCGAGATGGGCGAGCTGGACGCCACCGAGGCCCGCATCGCCGCCCAGATCGCCGTGGACCGGGCCGTGGCGGGCGGCGGCACCGACGACTACGTGGTCACGCGCGCGTTGCGCGAGCTGACCGAGAAGCCCCAGCGCGTCCGGCTGATGCGCTGCCTGCTGGCCGTGGCCGCCGCCGACGAGTCCATCAGCAGCCACGAGAGCAACGAGCTGGCATCCATCGGCGAGGAGCTCGGCTTCAGTCGCAAGGAGATCAGCGCCCTGCGCTACGAGTTCCGCGACAAGCTCGCGGAGCTGCAGCACCGGGTCCCGGGCGAGCGGGACTGAGCACCTCGGGCGTCGTTGCCGGGCGATCCGGCGCCTGCCACCATCCGCCCATGTCTCGAGCGGACTCCGCGCCGGTCGAGCAGCTGCGCGAGCAGGGCTGGCTCGTGCTTCCGGGTCTCCTGTCGACCCGGGAGGTCGAGCGCTACCGCGAGTTGCTGCGGCCGATCCTCGACGGGCACCCTTGCGGTCGCATTCCCTTCGAGGGAGAACGGACCCGACGCGTCTACGCCCTCCTGGCGAAGTGCCCCGAGACTGCAGCGCTGGTCGAGCACCCTCGCCTCCTGGCGCTCTGCGACGCCTTTCTCACGCCTGGCTACCTGCTCTCGACCATCCAGGCCATCGACATCCAACCCGGCGAGATCGCACAGGACCTCCACTGCGACGACGACGGAGGCGCCCCGGCCCGCCCCCGCGAACCGATGGGCCTCAGCACCGTGTGGGCCCTCGACGACTTCACGCTCGAGAACGGCTCGACCCGCATCGTCCCGGGAAGCCACCGCTGGGACGGCCAGGGCAGCGCCGGCCAGCCGGTCTCCGTCGAGATGGAGGCGGGCTCGGTGCTCGTCTACCTGGGCGGCACCCTGCACGGCGGCGGAGCGAATCGCTCGGCGGCGGCTCGCCTGGCCATCTCGATCATCTACTGCGAGCCCTGGCTGCGCCAGTTCGAGAATCAGGTCCTGGTGATCCCGCCTCGGGCGGCCACCCGCTACTCGACGCGCATCCAGCGGATGCTCGGGTACAGCCAGCTGGGCCCCTTCGGTACTGCGGACGGTCGCGATCCGATCCGCCTGGTCGAGCAGGCCGCGCGCGAGATGGAGGACGCCTAGGGCCGCCTGCTGCCGGCCAGGACCCGGTCAGTTGCGGACGAGCAGCAGGGTCTGCGGGTCGAGGGCCACGTGGAGGGCCGACAGGTCCTCGTTGTCGTGGTCCTTGAGGGCGCGCAGCACCACGCTCCCGTCGCCGGGCTCGAGGGCCAGCACGACGCTGACGGTGTCGTCCACCGCCTGGATCTCCGGCGGAATCCCGTCGACCCGTTCACCGGTGGTGGCCAGCGAGATCCACACCTCGGCGGCCAGCTCGTCGGCCAGCGCGCGGATGTCGAGCAGGTCGGCGCGCGGGATCTCCTCGAGTCCCTCGATCAGGATCAGGCTGGGCTTGCCGCCCGCCTCGGTCTCGATCTTCACGGCGTCGCGCAGCTTGGCGGCGCTGAAGCCCGAAGGCGCATAGGCGCGGATGCTGCGGTGGCGGTCGATCTCCGTGTGCGTCGCGGCGGCGTCGTCGAGATGGGTCGACGAGGCGAGCTCTTCGTAGACCGTGTCGTAGTGGGCCCGGACGTGCGAGACGGTCTGGTCGAGCGCGACGTGCAGGACGGTCCCCTGCCGCAGCAGCTCGTCGAGGGCCACGCCCACCAGGAAGGGGGTCTTGCCCACGCCGTGGCCAGCGACCAGGACGCCGATGTTCCCGATTCCGAGCCCCCCGTGCAGCCCCTTCTCGAGGAGCCGCAGCGGGCTCCGGGCGTTCACGAACTTGCGATACATGCGTCTACCTCTTTCAGGACTCTCTCAGGGCCGGAGCGCGGCGGTCGAGACGCGCGGGAGTCGCAGGCGCGTCCGGGTTCGAAGCCTCGCGGGCCAGCTAGTCGTCGTCGGGAACCTTGGATTCGAACTTCTCCTTCAGCTCCTTCTGCACGTCGCCGGGGGCCGGGAGATAGCGCGCGAACTCCATGGAGAACTCGGCCTTGCCCTGGGTCAGGGATCGCAGGTCGGTCGCGTAGCCGAACATCTCCGACAACGGCACCTCGGCCTCGGTACGACTGTACCCCGCCTCTTCCGTGGTTCCGACCACCGTGCCGCGGCGCTGCATGATGCTCTTGAGCATCGCACCCTGGAATTCCTGGGGGCCCTCCACCTCGACCTTCATGATCGGCTCGAGGATCACGGGCTTGGCACGGCCGTAGAACTCCCGGAAGGCACCCCGGGCCGCCGCCTGGAACGCCATCTCGGAGGAGTCCACCGAGTGGGACTTGCCGTCGTTGATGGTGACCCGCAGGCCCAGCACCGGGAACCCGATCAGGCGGCCCTTGTCGAGGGACTGCCGGAAGCCCTTCTCGACCGCCGGGATGTACTCCGTCGGGATGGCGCCGCCCTTGATCTCGCTGACGAACTCGAAGTCCTCGGCGTCCTCTTCCGCGGGAATCGGCTCGACGAGACCCGCGACGCGGCCGTACTGGCCCGAGCCGCCGGTCTGCTTCTTGTGCGTGTAGTCGAACTCGACGGTCTTCGAGATGGTCTCCCGGTAGGCCACCTGGGGCTGACCCGTCTCGACCTCGCAGTTGTACTCGCGCTTCATGCGCTCGACGTACACCTCGAGGTGCAGCTCGCCCATGCCCGAGATCACGGTCTCGCCGCTCTCCGGGTCGACCTCCGAGCGGAAGGTCGGATCCTCGCGCACGAAGCGTCCCAGGGCCTTGCCCATGTTGTCCGCGGCCTTCTGGTCGACGGGCTTGACCGACAGCGAGATCACCGCGGCGGGGACGTGCATCGAGGTCATCGAGACGCTGATGCTGTCGTCCGTGAAGGTATCGCCCGAGGCGCAGTCGACACCGAAGAGCGCGACGATGTCGCCGGCGCTCGACTCGTCGATGTCCTGCATCTCGTCCGCGTGCATGCGCACGAGGCGGCCGACCTTCACCTTCTTCTTGGTGCGGCTGTTGATGATCGACGCGCCCTTCTTGAGCGTGCCCTGGTAGACGCGGCAGTAGGTGAGCTGTCCGTAGCGCCCGTCCTCGAGCTTGAAGGCCAGGGCCACCACCGGCTTCTCGGGCTTCGGCTCGACGAGGATCGGCGCCTCGTCGTTGGTGAGGTCGACGGCCGTGTTCTCGATGTCGAGGGGCGAGGGCAGATAGCGGTTGACGGCGTCGAGCAGCTTCTGGACGCCCTTGTTCTTGTAGGCCGAGCCGAGGAAGACCGGAGTCAGGTCCATCGAGAGCACGCCGTTGCGCGTGGCCTCGTGGATCAGCTCCTCGCTGACCCGCTCCTCGAGGATGGCCTCCATCAGCTCGTCGGAGAACATCGAGATGGCGTCGAGCATCTCCTCGCGCGCGACGTTCGCCGCGTCGGCCATGTCCGCGGGGATGTCCTTCTCGACGACGGTCTCCCCGTCGTCGCCCTCGAAGTAGACGGCCTTCATGGTGATCAGGTCGACGACGCCCGCGAAGTCGTTCTCGAGCCCGATGGGCAGCTGGAACATGACGGCGTTGTGGCCGAGCTTGTCGCACAGCTGGCCGGTCACGCGGCGGGGGTCGGCGCCGGAGCGGTCGAGCTTGTTGATGAAGGCGATGCGCGGGACCTTGTAGCGCTTCATCTGCCGGTCCACGGTCATGGACTGGGACTGCACGCCCGCCACGCCGCAGAGGATCAGCACGGCCCCGTCGAGCACGCGCAGGGCCCGCTCGACCTCGATCGTGAAGTCGACGTGGCCCGGGGTGTCGATGATGTTGATGTGGTGGGCGTCCCACTCGCAGTGGGTGGCCGCCGACGCGATGGTGATGCCGCGCTCGCGCTCGAGCTCCATCGAGTCCATGGTCGCGCCGACCTCGTCCTTGCCGCGCACCTCGTGGATCGCGTGGATCTTCCCCGTGTAGAAGAGGATGCGCTCGGTCAGGGTCGTCTTCCCCGAGTCGATGTGCGCGCTGATGCCGATGTTCCGGGTCTTCGTGAGGTCGTGCTGCGCCATGGTGGCCTGCCCCGTCCGCCTCTCGGCTGGACTGATCGCTTGCACGGGCGGTGTCCGGCAACCCCCCGGTGCCGCCGCTCGTTGCTGGAAATCGCGTTTGCTGGGTTGGGTTTCTGGAGCTCCGGGCCGAGCGCGGGAGACGCTTCGGTTCCCGGACCCCACCTTCGGATCTCAGTGGCCGCGCACTTTAGCGAGGTGACATGGAAGGGGCGAGCCCACGGGGCCGGGACCCGCCCGTCGGCCCTGCCTGCCCCCGGGGGAGGGCTCATCGCGGCCAGGTCGCGGTCACCCGGCCCCGTGCGCCAGCGCGGCCCGACGATGCCAGGCTTCGGCGTCCGCGTCGTAGCGATGGGTCGGGCCGACCACGCAGGCCCGACGCGCCGCGCACCCGACCGTGCAATCCGCCACCCGGGCGCTCGTCTCGAGACAGCGCGGAAGGGAGAGCGCCCTTCCGTCCAGGGCTCCACCGGGACAGGCCGCAGCGCACGGCGCCGGGCAGCCTTCACAGGGATCGAAGCCCGGGTCCGGCTCCGTGGGCTCCAGGGCGCGGGTGGTGAAGAGCAGCGCGCGCAGCGACAGCCACGGGCCGAAGTCGGGATGGAGCAGGATCGCCAGGCGGCTCGGCACTCCCAGTCCGGCGCGGCGCCCCGCGGAGACCAGGTCCGCGAAGACGCCATCGCGTCGCTCGAAGTAGAAGCCGGCGGCGGC
>JANQSB010000133.1 GCA_028284295.1 Myxococcota bacterium
CGCTCGCGGGTCGCCACCCGCAAGCCGCGGGGCAGTACGGCGGTGGAGCCGACGATCGCCACCTTGCGGGCGCTGTCGCTCATCTGGAGCACGTCCGAAACCTCCTGTGCGGGCCCCTCGAGATCGCTTCTTCCGGGCTTCTGGATTGCGTCCGGAGCCCCGTGGCCAGGACCGCCACCCGTCGCGAACCGCGTCGGGGGCAACCTCGCGAAGCTCCCGGGGGCTTCGAGACCGGGGGGCTGGAAGATCGGAGCGCTGGAAACAGAGGGGAGAGCCGTCTCCGGGCGCGAAGACGAGGGGTGCGTCTTCCCGGAGTCGGTTGCGGAGGCTAACAGCCACCCGTCGAAACGGAAAGATGGCCGCCCCCGCGAGGCCCCGCAGGAAGGCAACCGCCGCAGACGGGCCGTGTGGTAGCCTCGCGCCGCGCGTAGCGGAGGGCCTCGAGCGACCGGCTCCACGCCCGACCGCACGAGGCGTACCCGACCCGGAACCTTTGGGGGGTTTTCGGTGAAGCCCACCGTCTTCATCCATACGAATCGGCAGCAGCTCGTCGGTGCTCTGGTCGCGCGACACTCGCTGAAGCGCAACTCGAAGACTCCGGACGCGTTCGACGTGGAGATCCTGGAGCGCGAGCAGCATCCCTTCTTCGCGGACGCCGAGGGCCGCGACTACCTGCGCGACGCGGCCTGGCGCACCTGGCACAACGCCGACCTGCAGAGCTTCACCCCCCTGCGCTTCATGCCGCCGGAAGCCATGGGCTACCAGGGTCGGGCCCTGGTGATCGACCCGGACATCTTCGCCGTAGCCGACGTCTGCGAGCTCCTCGAGCGGGACATGGGCGGCAAGGCGATTCTCTGCCGACGCCGTGCCGGTTGGAAGAAGAAGACCGCCTGGGCCTCGAGCGTGATGCTGCTCGACTGCGAGAAGCTCGCGCACTGGCGCTGCGAAGCACAGTTCCGCGAGATGTTCGACGGCACCCGCGACTACGCGGACTGGATCGGGCTGCGCCTCGAAGAGCCCGACTCGATCGGCGTCCTCGAGAACGAGTGGAACGACTTCGACAAGCTCACCGAGGAGACGCGCCTCCTCCACAACACCCGGCGCTGGACCCAGCCCTGGAAGACCGGCCTGCCCGTCGACTTCGTCCCGGGGGACCGCGCCACCGGCATCCGCCCCATCGACTTCCTGATGCGTCTGCGCCGCGAGTGGCTGGGTGAGCACGCGCTGCTCGGCCGCTACGTGCGCCACCCCGACCGCAGCCAGGAGCGCTTCTTCTTCGACCTGCTCCGTGAATGTGTCGACGCCGGCGCGGTCTCCGAGGACCTGCTCCGCGAGGAGATCGACGCCGGCCGGGTGCGCCGCGACGCCTTCGAGATGATCGGCAGGAACGCCGCTCCGGCGCCCGCCTAGACCCGAACCCGGGATCGGCCTGCCGGTCGGCCCGGGCTGGCCGGTCGCCCTCCCGATCCGCACCCGCCTGCGAACTCCAGTAGAATCGGGACATGCGGTACCTGCGGCGCGCCGCTCGGCTCGCCGCGTTCGCCACCCTGGCCCTGGCCGCCAGTGGCGGGGCGGACGAGCCGAGCGACAGCTCTCCTCCTGCTCCTGCCTCACCCTCCTCCGCGGCCTCCCCGGCCTCCCCCGCGGATCTCGCCGAGCTCCACCGGGGCCTCCACGCGAGTGGCGACCCGAAGCCCTTCCGCCTGGATCAGCTCGTCCTCAAGCTCCACGACGAGGCCGGTCGCCAGGCGCATCGCAGCGACCGCCGCGGCTTCGCCTCGCTGCTACCCGGACGCGCCGACGCCGCGGCGCTGGACGCGATCCTGAGACGACGTGGCGCCGGCCCGGCACGACCCGTCTTCCGCAGCTTCTCCGACGCGAGTGGGCGCCGCATCGACACCGCAAGGCGCCGCTTCGAGCGCCTGCGCCAGGCGCGCATCGCGCGCGGACGACGCCTCCCGCCTGCCCAGCGCGTCGAGGTCCCCGACCTCGAGAACTTCTTCCTCTTCGACGTCGCCCCGGTCGCCGACGCCGCCGCGTTGCGCGAGCTGCTCGAGGAGCTGCGCGCGAATCCCCTGGTTCGCGTCGCCCAGCCCAACTACGTCTACTCGCTCGTGGAGGCGCTGCCCGACGCCAGCGTGATTCCGGACGACCCCTTCGTCTCGAGCGACGGCATCGAGTGGTCCTCCGGGAGCTTCGGCTTCGACTTTCCCGACCTCTACGGCCTTCGCAACCTGCGCGTGCTCGAAGCCTGGAGCGAGGCCGACGAGAACGGGAACGGAGTCTTCGACGGCTCCGAAACGAGGCCCGGAGAAGGCGTGGTGGTCGCCGTCATCGACTCCGGACTCGACATCGGGCACCCCGACATCGACGACAATCTCTGGCGCAACCCCGGCGAGATCGCCGGCAACGGCATCGACGACGATGGCAACGGCTACGTGGACGACATCCACGGCTGGGACTTCGCCGATGACGACGCGGACCCCGACGACCAGCACGGACACGGCAGCCACGTCGCCGGAACCATCGCCGCCGAGGCCGACAACGGCCGGGGCATTGCCGGCATCGCGCCCTTCGCGGAGGTGATGGTCCTGAAGGGCCTCGACGACGCCGGCTTCGGCAACTCCGCCGAGCTGGCAGCCGCCGTCGAGTACGCGACGGCCAACGGCGCCGATCTCACCTCGAACTCGTGGGGCGGCCCGATCACCGACGAGCTGGTGCGACAGGCCTTCCAGGCGGCGGAGGCGGCCGGTGTGCTCAGCGTGGCCGCGGCGGGAAACGACGGGCAGCCCCGGCTGCTCAGCCCAGCCACCCTCGAGACGGTGGTCGCCGTGGCCGCCGTCGACGACGACGAGCTGCTCGCCGGCTTCTCGAACTTCGGGGTGGGAACCGAGCTCACGGCCCCGGGCGTCCGGGTCCTGTCGCTCAGTGCCAACGACCACGACAACCTCCTCGCCCGGACCCGCACCACCGTGGGCGACCGCTATCTGGTCCTCAGTGGCACCAGCATGGCGACCCCGCACGTGTCGGGCGTCGCCGCAGCGCTGATGAGCCGCTTCCCCGGCGAGAGCGGCGTGGACATCCGGGGCCGGCTGCGGGGCGGCGCCGTCGACATCGATGCGCTGAACCCCGACCAGGCCGGCGAGCTCGGGGCCGGCCGGACCGACCTGCTCGCGAGCACACAGGCCATTCCCCGTCCCCTGGTTCGGGTGGCCGCCATCCGCGACGGCGGGCTGGTGGCCGGACGCAGGGTCGAGGTGGAGCTCGACCTTCGCAACTTCTGGGCAGAAACCACGGACCTCGTGGCCCGCATCTCGTCGCCAGGCCCCGACGTCCGGGTCCGCGGGGCCGAGTTCGCGATCGGATCGCTGGGGCCGGGAGAGGTCGCCACGGCGCGCTTCAACGTGACGGTCATGCCGAACGTCGCGCCGGGAAGCGTCATCGGCTTCGAGCTCTCCCTCACCGACGGATCCGGACTCGACGAAACCGTGCCGCTGGCCCTGCGGTCGAGCCTGTTCGAGGACCGCACTCCCGACAGCGCCTGGACGCCATCGACGATCCTCGCCGCCGGGGCCGCTTTCAGCGATTACGACGGCGACGGCGACTCGGACTTCGCCATCGGGGCGGTGCTCGACCCCCTGCGGCTCTTCACGAACCAGGGCGACGGGAGCTTCGTCGAGTCCAGGCTGCGCGCCTTCCGGGGACTCTGGCCCGCCTTCTTCGACCTGGACGGAGACGGCGACCGGGATCTCGTGGGCGCCGGAAACCCCTCGCGGCTGGGCCGTACCAACGCGGACGGCTCGATCACCGCACTCCCGGCAGCGCCGCCCGTCTCGGACATCCAGTTCGTCAGCTTGACCGCCATCGACCTCGAGCCCGACGGCGACCTGGACCTGATCGGATCCCAGCGCAACTTCGTCGACGACGGCGCCGGCCCGCTGGCGCATCGCGTCTTCGTGCTGGAGAACCGCGGCGACTTCGAGTTCGTGGACGTCTGGTTCCCGCGCGGCTTCAGCCGGGCGACCGGTGGCCAGCTCTTCGCCTTCGACTACGACGTGGACGGAGACACCGATCTGCTGAGCCTCGAGTCCCCGAACTTTCGCCTCCAACGGAACGACGGCACCGGGCGCTTCCGGGACGTCAGCGCGACCGCGTTCCCCGAGCCCATCACCTGCCCCGGGTTCACGGGCTGCCCGGCGCCTCAGACCGGCGCGGTCGGTGACTACGACAACGACGGGGATCCGGATTTCCTGGTCGTCGGCGGCGACTTCCTAGGCGGGCAGACCGCGGTGCTGATGCGCAACGAAGGAGACGGCAGCTTCCGCGACGTGACGGCCGACTCGGGCGATCTCTTGACGGCTTCCTACCGCTCCGGCCTCTCGGGCACGGCCTTCGTCGACCTCGACAACGACGCCGACCTCGACATCTTCGTGGCCTTCGACAATGCCCTCCAGGGCTCGCCGGAGGACATCAAGCTGCCCACCAACGCGGTCTTCCGGAACGACGGAGACGGCTCCTTCTCCCTGGTCTCCGGCACCGCCTTCCCGGTCGGGACGGAGCTCGCCGCCTTCGTGGCGGCGATCGGCGACTACGACGACGACGGTGGCATGGACATACTGGGCGCCGCGGGCACCACCATCATCGAGCGCGGCGGACTGTTGCGGAACGTCGCCTCGGGCGCGAACCGATGGATCGCGCTGGAGCTGCTCGCCACCGAGAGCGCGCCGGGAGGCTTCGGGGCGCGGGTCGTGGCCCGTGCGAACGGGATCACCCAGACCCGCTTCGTCCACTACTCCCCCGTCGACTCGTCCACCGTGCACTTCGGCTTCGGCGAGGCCGAGAAGGTCGACGCGATCGAGATCCACTGGCCCTCCGGCATCCTCCAGGTTCTCGAAGACCCGCTGCTCGACATCCGCCGCGTCGTCCGGGAGAGCCGGGACGAATGTGCGGACGGTGACGACGACCTCGACGGCGTCTGCAACGCGGCCGACAGCTGCTCGCGGCTGCCCAACGGCCCCTTCGACCGGGCGGGCCAGGACGACGCCGACGGCGACGGCTTCGGGAACGCCTGCGACCCCGATCTCGACAACGACGGCTTCGCGTCCTTCCTGGACGTCTCCGAGGTGCTGCAGCGGGTGGGCCACGTGGTCGGCGACGCGGAGTTCGACCCGATCGCGGACCTCGACGGGGACGGGGCGATCACGGCAGCGGACGTCCAGGCGGTGCTCGACGCCTACGCGCAGCCACCCGGTCCCTCCGGCCTCGCCTGCGCGGACGCCACGGGGGCCACGGCGCCCTGCTCGTCGCCCTAGATCCCGACAGGGATCCCCAAGTCGGTCCCGGAGTCGCTCGCGGAGCCGCGGCCCTCAGTCTTCGAACAGGGCTCGCACCCTCTCGGCCGCGCGCTCGAGGTCCCGGAGCGGGGGCGGATCCGGCAGCGGATCGCCTTCCCCCAGCCAGGCGACGCGACCGGTCTCGACCAGGTTCTGCTGCACGATGCGGATGTCCCGGGTCAGGCGCTGGGGGCCGTAGAGCATCGTGGTGCGATACACGAAGGCCCGCCAGTGGCTGCGGTCGAAGAGCCTTCGCCACTCGAGCCGGCTGGCGAGCTGCTCGCCCCGCATCGAGGTGATCCCCTCACCCGTGTCGAAGATGTAGACGGGCTTCCCGGTCGAGCAGGCCTCGGCCATCATCGAGACGCTGTCGCCGGTGACGATCACGCGATCGGCCGAAGCCAGGAAGCCGAAGTACGGATTCTCCGGGTCGTCGCGCTGCCAGCGGTAGAGCCGGGACGGGACGTCGATGGCGCCGAAGAGCGCGTCCGTGGTGTCCTCGCGGGTGCGGGCGCTGGTGGTGATCATCACCGACCCGCCGGTCTCCCGCGCCATCTGCGCGGCCTGGCGGCCCAGACGCGCGCCGGCCGGCGGGTCGAAGGGGTAGGGACCACTGTGTCCTCCGGCGAGGACGGCAATGCGGGGACGGGGCAGATCGGCCAGGCGCTCGGCCCATTTCTGCCGCTCCTCCTCCAGGCGCTTCGGCACGATGCGGTGCAGCGGGCAATCGTTGTGGAGGATCTTCGGAATCGTCGGAAGCCGGTACTGGGGCGTGGTGACGATGAGGTCCCAGTTCTTCGGGCTGGCCCAGGGTCGACCGAGGTGCACCAGTCGCACCCGGTGGCCGGCCTGGTTTCGAATCCAACGGGCGATGGGCTCGTTGCGCCGGCCGGCGGTGATCACCAGATCGGGCCAGGGGGGCTCGAGGGTGCTCGACTTCTCCTTGTCGATGCCCACCAGCCAGGACGAGAAGGGCCAGTTGACCAGGGTCTCGTAGCGCACGTACGCGAAGCGCTTGATCTCGAAGCGCCAGCCGAGCGCCTCGCCCAGGGCGACGACCTGGGTGTTGTCGCCCGCACGGTGAGCCGTCAGCAGCCAGACGCGCGGCTCGCGCCCGATCTTCGCGAGCGGGGAAGCGGTCTGCGGGGAGTCGGAACCCTGCGGAACGAGTCTCGACGCGTCGGCCAAGCGGATCTCCTGGCTGGTCGTCTCTCGAGTCGTGGGGCTGCCGCGGCGATTGCCTCCGCCAGCCGCGGAGGCCGCGGGATGTTACCAGCAGCGGGGGGCCGGGCGGAAGGGAGTGCGCTCCGGCGCGATCCCGAGGCCTGGGTTCCACGGACAGGGATTCGGATTCAGGGCAGGGGATTCAGGTAGAGAACCTTGACGAGCGCAGGGCCCTCGCGCGTTCCGGCCGGGCCGCTCGCCTCGAAGGAGGCGCGGCTCAAGCGCACGGAAGGACGGGTGCGCAGCGCGATCACCCGGCGAAAGATCCCCGGAACCCGATCGAGGAGGTCCATCTCGAGCGCTGGCTCGGAGGCCGCGCTCACGCGCAGGGCGAGGTCGGGTAGATCCAACTCGAGGGACGAGGGCATGGGCTCTCCCGCCTCCCCACCCCAGTCGATCTCGACCCGTTCCGGTGGGCCGGCGAAGACGGCCTCGCCAGCGCGATCGACCGCGGCGAAGCGCAGGAGTTCGCCCGTCGGCGTCAACACCTCGCTGAAGTAGACCCCGAGATCGGTGTCGAGGACGAAGAGCTCCAGACGGCGCGTCGCACAGTCCGACTCCAGGCGGTCGAGCCAACGATGCGTGACGGCGGCGCGCCCGACCCAGTCGATCCGCGGCGAGCCGTCGCGCGGCTCGAAGCTTCCGCGGGCCGGGCTCGCCAGGTCCAGCAGGCCCATCGGGCAGTCCTCCGGTGCGGCGGGGATCGGCAGACCGGAGGCCCGCGCGTCGATCTCGAGCGCGATCCGGAGTCCGCTCTTGCGGGCCCGAAGCCGACGCGATCCCGCCTCCTGCTCGAGCGCCGCGGCCTGCAGGTCGAGGCTGCGACGATCGTCCGAGAGCGTGTAGCCGCCCTCGTTCTCGCTGCGGCGGAAGTGCCTGACGCGCCCTCCGGACTCTCGGGGCTCGACGATCGCACCCACCAGGGCGGCCTTGGGCCCTCCCCAACCGAGCCGGGTGAGCAGTGTCTGGGCGAAGACCAGGTGTCCGCTCTCCGAGAGGAAGACGAGCTCCCAGTAGTCGCCGCCCGCGGACCCGGCCGGGAGACGCGATGCGCCGGTGCCCCGCTCGACTTCGTTCGGCTCGGCCGCGCCGTCTGCGAGGCCATGTCCTCCCACGAGGCCTGCCGCCAGCAGCCCGAGCGTGGCGCCGAGTCGTGATCCCCATGAAGCCACGCGAACGCCGTGCCTCCTTCGCCGGCGTTTCGCCGACCCTGCGCCCTTCGAGAAACGAGCCCGGGGAGGATAGACATTCCATCGCGGACGCGGTTCCGCCCCTGGCTCTCCGAGGCGGGACTTCGTAGTGCGCGCCGCTCGAGATCACTACCGTCCCGCCCGGGAGGGACAGCATGCTGCGAGGGAAGACCGGAGGGGCAGTCGCGCTCGGGTGGATCTTCGTGCTCGTCATCTCGCTGCTGGGCGCGTCTGCCCATGCAGCCGACGACGAAGCTGCGGGCGACCCGGAGCTGCCCTGGCTCGACAACCCCTGGTACAAGGTCCACCTGAACGTCCGGGCGCGCATCGAGCTGGCGGACATCAACGGCTCACGCAACTCCGAGGCCTACACCCTGCGCACCCGGGCCGGGCTCGAGGCGAAGCCCTACTACGGCTTCTCCGCCATGGCGGAGCTGGAGAACACCTACTCGCCGGCGAGCGACCAGTACTTCGACGGTGCCTCCAACAACGACGGGAAGTCGGTCATCGCCGACCCCGAGAACACCGAGCTGAACCGGCTCTGGGGTCAGTACGAGACACACTCGCTCTTCGGTGCGCCCGTGCGCGTCAAGGCCAAGGCCTATCGCCAGCGCATCGTCTTCGACGACGCCCGCTTCATCGGAAACGTCATCTGGCGCCAGAACGAGCAGACCTTCGACGCGGCGCTGGGCGAGAGCGACTTCGGGGTCGACGACCTGACCGCTCAGTACGCCTACCTGTGGGACATCCGACGGATCTGGGGCGACAAGGGCTCTTCGCCTTCCACACAGGACTTCTCGAGCAACTCCCACCTGGCGCGACTGCACTACGCGGGGCTCGAGGACCACGAGTTCACCGTCTTCGCGTACCTCCTCGACTTCAGGAACGACTCGCCGGGCAACTCGTCGAACTCCTACGGTGCACGCGCGGTGGGCAGCTTTCCCCTCGGAAGTGACGACCGGCTGGGCTTCGACTACGTGGCCTCCTACGCGTGGCAGACCGAGGCCAGGAAGAACCCCGAGCACTACGACGCCCACTACCTCTGGCTCACCGGCCACCTGCGCATCCAGGAGATCGGCCGCTTCGGCGTCGGCTACGAGATGCTCGGGAGCGACGGCGGCGACCAGCAGTTCGTGACGCCACTGGCCACGGCTCACAAGTTCAACGGCTTCGCCGATGCCTTCCTCGACAACGGAGGGCCGCGCGGCCTGCAGGACCTCTTCGTCACGGTCCAACCGGCCCTGCCCTGGCAGCTGGCCGCCCGGTTCTCCTACCACGAGTACTTCCGGGCCGACGGGGGCGGCGACCTCGGCCGCGAGGTCGATGCCGTCATCAGCCGGCCGATCGGCCGCCATCTCCTCGCGCTCTTCAAGGGAGCCTGGTTCGACGGCAGCTCCCAGGGGCCCGAGGACCGCTGGCGGCTCGTGTTCGAGCTCAACTTCGACTACTGAGGGCGCACGGAGCGCTGTTTGGGATCGGGAGCTCCGCCTGCTAGGAAGGGTCTGCACGGTGTGCAGACCCCCTGGCGAGCGAGCGGGGAGCGATCGCCCCGCTGGCGCTCCCGGCCCGAAACGAACCCACCCGGAGTCCCGATGACCCGCAGTCCCTGGTCCTTCCTCGTTCTGGTCGCGATCCTCTCCGTGCCGCTGCTGGGCATGTTCGGCACCTGTGCACAGGCCCCGCCTCCGATCCCGGTCGACGAAGGCGCCCCTGCGGTCGGCTACCTCGAGGAGGTGAAGCCGATCCTCGACCGGCGCTGCGTCGTCTGTCACTCCTGCTACAACGCCCCCTGCCAGCTCCAGCTCGGCTCCTACGAGGGAGTCGCACGCGGCGGAAGCAAGCTCGCCGTGTACGACAGCGCGCGGCTCACGCCCCAGGAACCGACGCGCCTCTTCTTCGACGCCAGCTCGACGCCGGGCTGGCGGAAGAAGGGCTTCCACAGCGTCACGGAGAGCAGCCTCGAAGGGAGCGCGAACGATTCCCTGATGCTCTACCTGCTGGAGGCGCGGCGCCGAGCGCCCGGGATCCAGAAGGACTTCCGACCCGAAGCGCCGGGACTGAGCTGCCCCGCCGACGGCCCCGAGCTGGGGGGAGTCCTGGCCAGGCACCCCGACCGGGGAATGCCCTTCGGCTTCCCCCCCGTATCGGACGCCGAGTACGACACCCTCGCGGCCTGGCTCGCCCAGGGCGCGCGCGGACCTTCACCCGAAGAGCAGCACGGGCTGGAGACTCCCTCCGCGGCCTCCGCGGCCCACATCGAACGCTGGGAGGAGTTCCTGAACGGGGACGATCCCAAGCACGCGATGACGGCGCGATACCTCTACGAGCACTACTTCCTCGCCCACCTGCGCTTCCGCGCAGTCGAGCCGTTCGAGTTCTTCGAGCTGGTGCGCTCGAAGACGCCCCCGGACGAGCCCGTCGAGGTCATCGCGACGGTGCGGCCCTATGACGATCCGGGCGTGCCCATCTACTACCGCTTCCGGAAGATCCACGAGACCCTGGTCCACAAGACCCACATGGTCGTGGAGCTGGACGACGCGCGCCTGGCTCGCCTCCGGGAGCTCTTCATCGAGCCCGAGTGGCTGGAGGCGCCGCATCTGGAGGTCGAAGGAGACAAGGCGGCGGCGAACCCCTTCGTCATCTATGCGCAGATCCCGCCCCTCTCGCGGTACCAGTTCCTGCTCGATCACTCCGAGTACATCATCCGGACCTTCATCCGCGGCCCCGTGTGCAAGGGACAGGTGGCCCTGAACGTCATCCACGACCACTTCTGGGTGCTCTTCCTCGACCCCGAAGCGGACCAGACCGTCCAGCATCCCGACTTCCTGTACGGACAGGCCGACAACCTGCGCCTTCCCACCGAGAAGGGCAGCCAGAAGCGTGTCCTGGGCACCTTCAGCAACCGCTATCGCGAGCGCTATGCGCGCTTCTTCGAGGCGAAGGTCGACCTCTACCACGAGAAGGAGCCCCGGGGATTCGGCATCGACGCCATCTGGAAGGGCGAGCGTGCGAGCGACGCCCCGCTCCTGACCGTCTACCGGCACTTCGACAGCGCCTCCGTGCATCGGGGGGCGCTGGGGGACCTGCCGCGCACCCTCTGGGTCATCGACTACCCGCAGCTCGAGCGGATCTACTACGCGCTGGTGGCCGGGTTCGACGTCTTCGGAAACGTGAGCCACCAGGTGAACGTGCGGCGCTACATGGACTACCTGCGCATGGAGGGCGAGCTGAACTTCCTCCAGTTCATGCCGCTCGAGAAGCGGGTCGGGATGCTGCACTCGTGGTACATCGGCGACCGGGCAATCGAGAACGTCGACCACGAGACGGTGCGCTCGGCACGTCCTTCGCGGGTCTCGTTCGAGACCGACGACCCGAAGCGGGAGCTGATGGAGAAGCTGATCGGCGACCACTTCCCGCTCGAGATGGAGATTCGCTTCGACCCGATCAACTACACCTGGGACGGCAAGCAGGTGCCGATGCCGCGATCCTTCGAGACACACGAGGACATCCTGGACGGGTTCCGCGCCCTGACCGCTCCCGGAACCGGCTTCATCACGCACATCACGGATTCCGAGGCGAACGTGATGCTCGTCCGGGTGCGCGACTACGACGGCAAGGACCGGCTCTTCACCATCGTCATCAACCGCTGGCACGACAACGTGAACTCGATGTTCTTCGAGGGGGACACCCTGGACCACGCGAAGGACACGATCGACTTCCTGCCCGGCAGCATCGGCTCCTACCCCAACTACTTCTTCGACCTGGCCGCCGAGGAGGTCCCGGACTTCTTCGACCTGCTCGAGAATTTCGACGGCTCCGAGGCCTACCTGCAGAAGATCGACCGCTACGGGGTGAACCGCGGGGAGCCGCACTTCTGGGAGCTCTACGACTGGTTCCAGGCGCGAGCGGACGAAGAGGACCCGCTGAACGCCGGCCTCTACGACCTGAACCGCTACTACCCGACCTCGGAGTAGCCGCAGGGCGCCGGGTGCCGGCTGCGTGCGGGCTGCGCGTCGACTGCCGCGCGCCTGCACGCCAGCGGAAGATCCGCGCGGCACCGGTCCGGCAGGTGCGGATCCCGGAAGTCTCCGTCAAGTCCGGAGGAAGCCTCGACGAAGAGGGGAGTTACGGCGGAGTGGGGGCAAATGCCTGCACTCCGCCCACCGGTGCAAGAGACCCCATTTGTCGGCCGCAATCCTCTGTATCGACGACGACCGAACGGTCGCGGACTCGATCGCATCGAGCCTCGGGAACGCTGCGGGCGTGATCCGCTGCTCGGATCTCGAGGAGGCCTTCGAGATCCTGGTCGTGGAGGAGCCCGACCTGGTGGTCCTCGAGATCCGCCTCGAGAGCGGCAACGGCCTCGATTTCGTGGAACGCGTGCGGAGCCAGGGCATGGGCCGCGCCGCCACGCCCATGCTGGTCGTCACGCGCGCGGGCCGCGCACCGGGACTCCACGGTCGCGCCATGCAGCTCGGCGTCTGCGGGTACCTCACCAAGCCGGTGGCGCCACGGGAGCTCGCCGCCTTCATCGCCGAGCAGCTCGACAAGAGCGAGCGCGCAGACGACCCCAACGAGGACTCGGGCTCGCGGGTCGGCATCGGCGCCGGGCGGCTGTCGGAGCTGCCCCTGGCCGAGCTTCTGGACCGGGTGCATCGCCGCGGAGAGAGCGGTGTGCTCATCGTCGGCGACGCCCAGGAACGGACCGGCATCCAGGTACGCAACGGCTCCCCGGTGGCCGTCAGCCTTCCCCGACGCGAAGACATCGACGAGTACCTGATCCGAACCGGACGCATCCGCGCGGAGGAGCGGGACGACGCGCTGAGCCTGGCGACCCTCGGACTGTCCAGCATCGAGGAGGTGCTCCTCGACGCCGGGGTCGTGGACGAGACCATGCTGGACGAGGCGCTCCGGGAGCAGGCCGACGAGGCGATCTTCCGGCTCTTCGTGCTCTCCCGCGGTCGCTTCCGCTTCGAGCCCGGACGCCGCCTCAAGGGCGCGCGCTCGCTCGACGTGTCCCGCTCGGCGCAGAGCATCATCGTCCGAGGCGTGCTCGCGTGGGCGCCGCTCGCGAAGGTCCGCCAGGCCCTGTCGAGCTACGCCGATCTCTACGTGGCCGCCAGCCCGGACCCGGAGCCTCGCTTCGACGACGTTCCGTTCTCGGCACCGCAGCGGGAGTTCGTCGCCGGCCTAGACGGCAATCACACCATCGGCGACTTCCTGGACGCGTCCGAGTTCGAGCAGCGTACGCTGTATGCCTTCGCGATCCTGGGATCGATCGACCTCACGCCCGACCCGATGATCGTCCTCGACGAGGCGATGGCCCCCGAGCCGACGATCGACCTGGAGGACGCGATCGAGCCCGAGCCCGTCGCCTCCGAGCCGCAGCGCGATCGGGAGCCTGCCGAGAGCCCCGAGGTGGTCGAACGACCCGCCGTGCCGCCGGCACTGGACGTGTCGAGCGCCGACAGCGATCTCTCCTACGAGGAGACCCTCTTCGACGCGGACCTGCCCGGCTCCGACGGAGCCGAGCCGATTCGCGACCTCTCCTACGAGGAGGACCTGTTCGAGCAGCAGGCCTTCGACGACGACTCCTTCGAGAGCGAGATGGTGTCCGAGGAGCCCGAGGCCGAGGCGCTTCGCGACGACGATTCGCTGATCGACATCGACCAGCTGGTGGCGGAGACGGCCGACGAGGCGGAGGATCGGGAGCCCGTGGACCAGGCTCCGGCCGACGAGGCGTCCCGGATCGAGGAGCCCGTCGAGATCGAAGCGCCCGAGCGCGAGGTCGCTGCGGACAGCGGCGAGCCCGAGGCCGCCCGGGACACGGGCGAGAGCGTCGAGCCCACGGACTCCATCGCCGAGCCGGGCCCGGAGCTGCGCGAAGCGCCGGAGGAGCCCGAGCCGCCCGCCGCGCCGCCGACGAAGCGCAAGGCACCGTCCCGCAAGAAGGTCGCTGCCAAGAAGACGAAGAAGGCCTCCAGGAAGAAGAAGGCTACCCGGAAGAAGGCCGCGAAGAAGAAGACCAGGAGCCCGAAGAAGGCGACCCGGAAATCCGCCGCGACCGAGGAGGAAGCGCCCGTCCCCGTCGAGCCCGGGCCGCCCATCGAGCCCGAGGTCGAGACGCCCGCACGGGTCGAGCCCGCGGTGGTGGAGACCGGAACGGACACCCAGCAGGACACCGTTCGACCGCTCGCGGAAGCCGAAGCCCCGGCCCCGGTCGACCCGACCCCCGACGAAGCCCCCGCCGATACCGAGGCGAGCGACCCGGAGCCGGCCGCTCCGGCGGAGGAGGCCGAGCCGCCCCGGGAAGAGGTCGCGGCGAAGGAGGAGCGCAAGCCCGCGTCCGACCAGTACGCGATCGCTCCGTTCGGAACGATCGAGACCAACCCCGCCGAGCGGGCCCTGATCGCGGCCCGGGTCGAGAAGCGGATGAAGCGGCGCTACGCGCACCTCGTCGACCGCATCAAGCACGACCCCCCCGCCGTCGAGAAGACCGACACGCCCGCCCCCGCCGCGGATGCCGCGTCCCGCTCGCTCGAGGCGGAGAGCTGGTTCCGGAAGGGCCGCGACCTGCTGAGCGCCAAGAAGTACGATGCCGCCGTCGAGGCCTTCGGCATGTCCGCGCATCTCGACCCGAAGGAGGGCGAGTACGTCGCGCATCTTGGCTACGCGCTGTACCTCTCGAAGCCGAACGACAATCTGGTCCGCAAGGAGGCGCTCGAGGACATCGCGCGGGGCATCAAGCTGTCACCGGATCGCGAGCTCCCCTACGTGTACCTCGGGCGGATCTTCAAGGTGCAGGGCGAGCTGGACCGCGCCCGTCAGCTCTTCGACCGCGCGCTCAAGATCCGTCCGCACTGCCGCGAGGCCGCCCAGGAGGTGCGCCTGATGGACATGCGCGAAAAGAAGAAGAACACGGGCCTCCTCGGCCGCCTGCTCAAGTAGTCACCCGAGCCTCACACTCCGAAGATCGGCTCGGCGAGGCTTCAGCCAAAAGGAGGCGCCTGCGGCCTGGCGCGAAGCCGA
>JANQSB010000165.1 GCA_028284295.1 Myxococcota bacterium
CCCGCATGATGCTGCCCGAGATCGGGCACGGCGTGGTGCCGGACTCCGGCGGGACGGCGCGGCTCTTCCAGATGGCGGGTCACGGTCTGGCGGCCGACCTGGCGCTCACGGGGCGTCCGATGCACGCCGACGAGGCGTTGCGTCACGGGGTCGTCTCCCGGGTCGTGCCGGAGGAGGAGCTCGACGCGACGGCGCTCGAGATCGCGCACACCATCGCGAAGGCGCCGCCCTTCACGGTCCAGATGTTCAGACGCACCCTGGATCGGCTGGCGACGCCCGTCGTCGACCAGTCGATGCAGGACGAGTCGGTGGCCCAGAGCCTGGTCTTCGCGTCGCGAGACTACGCCGAGATGAAGAAGGCGCGCGCCGAAGGGCGAGAGCCCGCGTACCAGGGCCGCTAGGCGTGTCGACCGACCCGCGAGCGTCGCGCGACGTCGATACCGGCAGCTCCTCGCTGCGCTGTCGCGTCGAGGAGCGGGTGGCGACGGTCACCCTCGATCGGCCCGAGTCGCGCAATGCCCTCTCGGTCGAGCTGAAGGAGGCACTGCACCGGACCTTCGATGCTCTCGAGGTCGACGAAGGGGTCGGCTGCGTGCTGCTCACGGGCGCCGGCAAGGCCTTCTGCTCGGGAGGGGACACGAAGGTCATGGCGAGCGCCGGGCGCCCACCGTCGATGGCGGACCGGCAGCGCCTGCTCCGCTGGGAGCACCGCCTGCCCGCCAAGATCCGCGCCATGCCCCAGCCCGTGGTGGCCGCGCTGCCCGGTGCGGCGGCCGGAGCGGGCTTCTCGCTCGCGCTCTCGGCGGACCTTCGCATCGCGGCGGAGAGCGCCTTCCTGCTGACCTCGTTCTCGCGGCTGGGGCTGTCCGGTGACTACGGGGGCAGCTGGTTCCTGACCCAGCTGGTGGGGACGGCGCGCGCCCGGGAGATCTACTTCACGAATCGTCGCATCTCCGCGGCAGAGGCAGAGGGCCTGGGCCTGGTGAACCGGGTGGTGGCAGACGATCGCCTGCAGGAGGAGGCCTTCGAGCTGGCGCGTGAGATCGCCGCGGGTCCGCCGGTGGCGCACCGCTTCATGAAGGCGAACCTGAACCGTGCGCAGGAGGCCGACCTGAAGACCTGTCTCGACTATGAGGCCGACCGCATGGTGCGCGGTGCCATGACCGAGGACTACCAGGAAGCGGTCGCCGCCTTCGCCGAGAAGCGCAAGCCGCAGTTCCGGGGGCGTTGAGCCGTGTCGGATCTCGTTCCGCTTCCGGCCCAGCCGGCCGGTGTCGCCTGGCCTACCGACGAATGGCCGGAAGGCCGCTTCGCTCCCGGGGTGGACGCGGGCCTCGTGTCCGAGCTGTTCGAGTACGCGTTCTCCCAGCCCGAAGAGCTTCCGCAGACGAACGCGGTGCTGGTGGTGCACGGCGGGGAGATCGTCGCCGAGCAGTACGCGGAAGGCCTCGACGCGATGAGCACGCACATCTCCTGGTCGATGGCCAAGAGCGTGCTCCACGCGCTCTGCGGCCTGCTCGTCGGAGACGGACGGCTGTCGCTCGACGGGCCCGCGGGTGTCGCGGCCTGGGACGACGCGAGCGACCCCCGACACGGAATCACGCTCGACCAGCTCCTGAAGATGCGCGATGGGCTCGACTTCCTCGAGGACTACGTGGCGGACAGCGACACGCAGCGCAACGTCATCTCGATGCTCTTCGGCGAGGGGAAGGAGGACGTGGCCGGGTATGCGGCGGCGGCTCCGCTCGCGCATGCCCCGGGCGAGACCTTCTACTACTCGAGCGGGACCAGCAACATCGTGTCATCGCTGGTCTCCCAGATCCTGGGCTCCCCGCAAGAGGTCGAGCGGACCTTGCGCGAACGTCTGTTCGAGCCTGTGGGCATGCGCAGTCCGACCCTCCGCTTCGACGACGCGGGCACCTGGATCGGGTCCTCGTTCGTGTTCGCCACGGCCCGGGACTTCGCCCGCTTCGGTCTCCTCTACCTCCGGGACGGCTGCTGGCAGGGCCAGCGCATCCTCCCGGAGGGCTGGGTGGACCACGGCCGGCGCATGAGCGACGTGGCCGAGGCCGAGGTCTACAGCTACGGCGCCCACTGGTGGGTGGTGCCCGGAAGCCTCGGGACCTTCTACGCCGGCGGCTACAACGGTCAGCGCATCCTGATGGTGCCCGCCCTGGATCTCGTGGTGGTGCGGCTGGGTGTGACACCGATCGAGTTCGCGCCCCGGCTCAACGGTTGGACCAAGCGGCTGGTCGACGCCTTCCGGGGCAGCGCCGGGCCCTGATCCGACCTTCGGATCGGCACGCAGCCCGGATTCGGGGCGCGGGGTGTGCGACAGAAGGCCGCGGGGGCTCAGGTGCCGGATCGGCGGGGCTGCGCGGTGATCTCGGCCAGGATGGAGACCGCGATCTCGGCCGGCGGGCGCGCGCC
>JANQSB010000178.1 GCA_028284295.1 Myxococcota bacterium
TAGCGCCGGCCGTCACGCTCCCCCCGGAGCAGCGCGAAGAAGGGCGGGAGCCTGCCGGCGCCGCGGAAGGCCAGACTGCGCGCCAGGGCCGCGGCCCCCCGCGTGGCGGTGGGAGCCAGCAGCTCCGCCGCCGCCTGCTCGACATCGAGGGTCCCCGCGTCCATGTCCCGTCGCAGTCCGTCCAGGTAGGCACCGGTGCTCTTCTCGACCAGCATCGCGTTGGCGCATCGGCCCTCGACCCCGAGGCTCCGGTGCAGGGTCACCGGCTCGGGATGGCCCACCGTCACGGCGGTCCCCGAGCCGAGACCCGGGAAGTCCAGGTCGACGGATTGGAGCGGTGTGGCATCGACCAGCTCGCCCGCTTCCACCACCCGGATCCGGCCGGAGATCTGCTGCATCAGGTGGACGACGGCGGCCGGGGGTGGTCCCGATGCGGGGCGGGCCGAGTCGAGCGCGTCCTCCGCGCCTTCACCCGCTCCGTCCAGCGGCCAGACGGTGTAGCAATCGATCACGCGATCGAGCCGATCCGCGGCGCGCCGGGCCAGCAGGTTCGAGAGCCCGGGGCTCGCGCCCATGCCGATGACCGCCGCCACGCCGGCTTCGCGCGCCCGCTCGTCGAGCTCGAGCATCCGCTCGGTGGGCTCCGGATCGTCGCAGATGTCGAGGTAGGGGGTGCCTGCCGCGATGGCGGCCTCCAGGGTGGGTACGCCCAGGCGGAAGAAGGGGCCCGCCGCGTTGGCCACGAAGTCCGCGTCCGAGAGCAGCTTGCGGGTCGCATCGCCGTCCAGCAGGTCGACGTCGGCGGCTTCGAGGCGTCCTGCCGAGCTTCGCGAGAGCTCGGCGGCGACGCGCTCGGCGGCCTCGCCGTCGCGATCGGCTACCACCACCCGTCCCACCCGATCCGAGGCGGCCAGCTGCGCGCACAGGGTGCGGCCCATGTCTCCAGCACCCCCGGTGACGACCACCCGCGCGGCCACGGCTCCTCCTCGGCGGTGAGTCTGGCACGCCTTCCGGGTTCAGAGCGAGCCGGCGTCGGGTCCGGGCGGGGCGCAGCCCCGGTGGACGGGAGCCGGAGTCTGGCCGAAGAGCCGCGCGCCCAGATACTGATGGAAGTCGCCGACGATGCGTTCGAGCTCGACGAGCTGACCGCCCTGGGAGTGGCGGGACGTCATGCCCCGCTGGCTGCGTTCACAGATCCTGCGGTCTTCCTCGAGGAACGCCTTCGTCAGGGGATCGGGGGCGTCGCGATCGCTCCCGGCCCAGCTCGCGACCTCGCTCGGAACCAGCGAGCTGGTGACGACCCGCGTGCGATCCGGCGATTCGGGGTGGATCGCGATCCAGCCGAACGCCTCTCGGCTCAGGCCCGCGACGAAGGACGGAGGCACGGCCACCACCATCTGGTGCTGTCTCGTGCCCTCCAGCGGACCGCAGGTGACCGCCCCGCGCGCATCGCCCAACACGTAGGAGGCGCGCCGGGTCGGAGACACCGGCTCGAGGGTGTCCTTGTGGACCTGGAAGAGGTGGTAGGACTCGACTCCGTTCTCGTAGACGAGCTTCCAGTTGGCTCGCCAGGTCTCCGGTGCGAAGCCGTCCCAGGCGGTGTCGTAGCGCTCCATCCCGAAGCCCTCGATTGCCCGCGCGACGTCGCGGAGTCGCTCGGACAGCGGCTCCGCCGAGCCGTCGACGTTCACGAACACGACGCCACAGAAGACCTCGAGCGGGAAGCTCGGAAGGGCGTGTCGAACGGGATCGATCTCGACGTTGCCCGTGTAGGGCGCCCCGCGGAACGCGCCGTCGTCGCCGTAGGCCCAGGCGTGGTAGGGGCATACGAGGCCCTTCGCCCGTCCGAGGCCCTCGTCGAGGATGGGTGTTCCGCGATGACGACAGACGTTCGACAGCGCCCGGAGTCTGCCGTCGCGGCCCCGCAGCACCACGGTCGGCTCCCCGCCGATCGAGAGCGCCACGTAGTCGCCCGCCTCCGGCAGCAGTGCAGCGGCGCAGACCGCGACCCAGTCACCGCGGAAGGCACGCTCCATCTCCAGCTCGAAGACCTCGGTCGTCCGGTAGGCCGAGAACGGCAGGGCGACGCCGGCCTCGGGCCTCGCCGCGGTTGCCTCTCGAAGCCGTTGCAGATCCGTCACGTCGTTGCTCCTCCCAGGCCGTGCAGGAAGCTCCGCACGGCGAGGTCCGTCGCGTCGCGCGCCGGGACGCTGCCTTCGGCGACCGCCGACCAGGCGGCCCAGATCAATGTGTCGGCGACGCGCACCGCCCAGGCGTCGGGTACCCGGGCATCGACGACTCCCGCTTCCCGTAGACGCACGACGAGCCCGCGGAGAGCCTCGAGCTGTGCCGCGTAGCGCCGCTCGATCTCCGGATCGTCGACCGTGAGCCCCGCCAGGAAGTGGAAGCGGTCTGCCAGGGGGACCAGGCGCTCGAACATCCTCCCGAGGGCGCGCAGGGGGTCCGTCTCCTCTTCCAGCCGGTCGAGGGCGGCATCCGTGGCATCCAGGGCGACCCGCGAGAGCTCGCGGATCAGGTCGTCGCGCGAGGCGAAGTGGCGGTGGAGGGTGGCCCGGCCGACGCCCGCCCGCGCCGCGACGGCGGCGAGCGACGTGCCGGGATTCGCCGCGAAGAGCTCGAGCGCCGCGGCCAGGATCGCATCGTGAGAGGTGGGTCGAATCGACTCCATATGAGACAATAGTGCCTCATCCGCTTCGTGGGATCAAGCGGGCTCCCGGCCCTCCCAGCTTCGACCTTC
>JANQSB010000207.1 GCA_028284295.1 Myxococcota bacterium
CGCGCGCCCGACGAGGTGGTCGCCACCGTCCCTCCGGACCTGGCGCCGTGTACGGTGGAGAAGATCGCCATCAACGCGGTGATGGCCGGCTGTCGTCCCGAGTACCTGCCCGTGGTGATCGCCGCCGTCGAAGCCGTCTGCACCGACGCCTTCAACATGCACGGCCTGCTCGCCACCACCATGGGCGCCGGCCCGGTGCTCGTCGTGAACGGCCCGATCCGCAACGAGATCGGGATGGGGTCCGGGATGAACGCCCTGGGTCAGGGCAACCGGGCCAACATGACCATCGGCCGCGCCCTGCAGCTGGTGGTCCGCAACGTGGGCGGCGGTCGACCCGGCGAGGTCGACCGCGCGACCTTCGGCAACCCCGGCAAGCTCTCGTTCTGCATCGCCGAGAACGAGGAGGACAGCCCGTGGACGCCACTCTCCACGGACCTCGGCAGCGAGCCGGGCCGCAACACGGTCACGGTCTTCCCCGGCGAGGGACCGCGCAACGTGGTCGACCAGCTCTCCCGCGACGCGGATTCGCTGGCGCGCTCGCTCGCCGTGAACCTGCGCTCCGTCCAGCACCCGAAGCTGGCCCTGGCCTTCGATTGCCTGCTGGTCATCGGCCCGGAGCACGCGCGGGTCTTCCACCAGGCGGGCTGGGACAAGCAGAAGCTCCTCGAGGTCCTGCACGCGAACCTGATGCTGCCCGGCAACGAGCTGGTCCGCGGTGCCGACGGGATCGCCGAAGGCCTTCCCGAGAGCATGCGCGGAGCCACCCTGCCGAAGTTCCGACCGGGCGGCATCCTGGTGGTGCACGCCGGTGGCCGTGCCGGCCTCTTCTCGGCCATCATCGGAGGCTGGCTGACCGGAGAGGCCGGAAGCCAGCCCGTCCTCCAGGAGATCCGACCATGAGCACCGTCCTCCTCGACCCGACCTCCGAGAGCCATCCCGCGAGCCGCCCGCGGGTGGCGCGCCTCGACTCGCTCGAGGGACGGACGGTGGGGCTGCTCGACATCTCGAAGCCTCGCGGCGATCTCTTCCTCGACCGCGTCCAGGCCGAGCTCGAGACCCGGGGCGCGCAGGTGCTGCGCTTCAAGAAGCCGACCTTCACCAAGCCCGCGCCCGCGAACCTGCGCGCCGAGATCGCGACGCGCTGCGATGCGGTCATCGAGGCGCTCGCCGATTGAGGCAGCTGCACGTCGTGCAGTGTGCACGACATGTCCGAGATCGAGCTTCGCGGTCTCCCCACGGTCTTCGTCGCCACCGTCGAGTTCGTCGACGGCGCCGAACGCCAGCAGGCGGCGCTGGGCGCCGACCTGGCGGCGGTCTACGTGGAGCATCCGATCCAGGATCGGACGGACGCGGAGATGAACGACATCGCCGAACGCGCGACCGAGGAGCTGCTCGCCAAGCTGGTGGGCACCGAGGAGAGCTAGGAGCCGGAGCCGAGCCTCCCGCGGACGGGACTCGCGTCGAGGCGCACCGCTGCTTCCCTAGAGCTCGTCCCGTCGCCGCTCCGCGTCCGGCGTGAGCGGCTGCTCGACGATCTGGTGCTCCAGGGCCGGCAGGCGGGTCTCCGGCTCGTCGATGAAGTCGTTGAGCCGATCGATGAGCTGGCGCAGCCGACCGACCGAGTGCCGGTTGAAGCGCAGCGCGATCCGCGCGAGCCCCGGCACCTCCTCGGCCTCGGGGCCGACGGGTCCGGTCGCCTCGATGGCACCGCTCTCCAGCACGTCCGCGAACTCGGCGTTCAGCTCGTCGAGCTGGGCCTCGCTCGGCGCGTGGCAGAGACGAACGACGAGGGTGTCGCCCACGTAGCGACTCGAGTGGTAGTTGCGGTAGAAGCGCAGGATCTCGCGCACGGCGTCGTTCACGTCGTCCGTGACGTGGAAGAGCGACAGATCCGCGGGCGAGATCATGTCGCCGTCGTGCAGGTGGGTGCGCACGTACTCCTCCCAATCCCGCCAGTAGGAGCCGCCGGGAGCATCCACGAAGACCACGGGCAGCATCTCGCCCTTCCCCGTCTGGATCAGGGTGAGCGCCTCGAAGCCCTCGTCGTGGGTCCCGAAGCCCCCCGGAAAGAGCGCGATGGCGTGCGATTCCTTGACGAAGGTGACCTTGCGGGAGAAGAAGTAGCGGAAGTTGATGAGCTTCGGATCGTCGGCGATGACGGGATTGGGGTGCTGCTCGAAGGGAAGTCGGATGTTCACGCCGAAGGAGTTGTCGCGCCCGGCACCGCGCTGTGCAGCCTCCATGATCCCGCCGCCACCCCCGGTGATGGTCATCCAGCCCTCGGCCGACATGCGGGCGCCGAAGCGCTCGGCCTGCTGCCAATCCGCGTGCTCGGGGAGCGTGCGTGCGCTGCCGAATACCGAGACCTTGCGGACGCCGCGGTACGGCTCGAACACGCGCAGGGCGTGGCGAAGCTCCTTGATGGCGCTGTTGAGCAGCTTGAGGTCACCGCCCCGCACCCCCTCCCGCGCCAGGCCGATCACGCTCACCAGCATCTGCCGCAGCAGCTCGGCGCCACCGAGCTCGCCGAAGTGCTCCTCTGCCCGACCCACCAGCTCTTCGATGGCGCGATCCAGCTCGGGCTCGCGCAGCGCGTAGCGCCGTCGCCGGGACGGCCGATCGTTCCCCATGTCCGCGAGGGTAGCGGCCGCCTCAGCCGCCGGCGGCGGGTGCGGTCGCGTAGCGATAGGGACGCAACACCTCTTCGCCGACCCCTTCGGCGCGCGCGCGCTCGAGCAGCTTCGGAAGGGCCTCGCGCGCGAGATCGAGCTCGCGAGCGGCCGCGTCGCGCTCTTCCTGCAGTGCGCTCACGCGCTCCCGCGCATCGCCGCGCACACGCGCCTTCGCGTACCGGGCTTCGAGGGCGTCGAAGCGCTGCTGCGCGCGCTCGAGAACCGCCTTGGCGTGCAGCAGCCGCGCCGACCACTCGGCCTCCCGCTCGTGGAGCTCCGAGGCCGCCGCGGAGCCCACGGCGAAGAGCAGCATCAGCAGGCACCCGACGGCGATGGCCGGCACCGAGGAGGATCGGGATCGTTCCATACACAGATCTTCGCCCCGACCGGCGCACGGCTTGAGGACGGCCTCGAGCGCGCGTGGGACGACGCCCCGGGGTCCTCGCGCCCCGCGAACCTGCATGTCCGAAAGTGGCGAGTTCTCGGCGGCCTCCGGGCTATACCCCCGTCATGGCCGCTCCCCTCGACGAAGGCGTCTGCTATCGGGCCCTGCAGGCCCGGGATGCCCGCTTCGACGGCCACTTCTTCGTGGCCGTGCGTTCGACCGGGGTCTACTGCCGGCCGGTGTGCCCGGCTCGGACCCCCCGGCGCGAGAACTGCCTCTTCGTTCCGTGCGCGGCCGCCGCCCAGGAGCTGGGCTTCCGCCCCTGCCTGCGCTGCCGGCCCGAGGCGTCGCCCGGGACGCCTGCGTGGCAGGGGACCTCGGCCACGGTCTCTCGGGCGCTCCAGCTGATCGGACAGGGCGCGCTGGACGACGGCTCGGTGGAGGCGCTGGCCGAGCGGGTCGGCGTGGGCGACCGCCACCTGCGGCGCCTCTTCCTCGAGCACCTCGGCGCCTCTCCCCTGGCCGTCGCGCAGACCCGGCGTCTGCTGTTCGCGAAGAAGCTGCTGGACGAGACCGATCTGAAGGTCTCCGAGATCGCGTTCGCTTCCGGATTCGCGAGCATCCGCCGCTTCAACGACGCGGTCCGCAAGACCTGGGACCGCGCGCCGCGCGAGCTGCGGAGAACGACGCGTCGCGACGCCGGCGAACCGGGAGACGGGCCGGCCCTGTCGCTGCGGCTCCCGTTCCGGGAGCCCTTCGACTGGGCGTCCCTGCAAGGCTATCTGGCACTCCGCGCGATTCCGGACGTGGAGGCCGTGAGCTCCGGTCGCTACGTCCGCAGCATCCGGCTGGATGACGCGGTGGGCCGGGTGGCCGTCGAGCCCGCGCCGGACGGCTCGCACCTCGTCGCGCGCCTGCACCTCTCGGGCCCTGCGCCCCTGATCCGGGTCGTCGACCGCCTGCGGCGGATCTTCGACCTCGGCGCCGACCCGACACGGATCGCGTCGACGCTGGGGAGCGATCGGGTGCTCGGGCCCCTGCTCCGGAAGCGCCCCGGACTTCGCGTTCCCGGAGCCTGGGACGGCTTCGAGCTCGCCGTGCGGGCGATCCTGGGCCAGCAGGTCAGCGTCAAGGGAGCGACCACGCTCGCCGGGCGCATCGCCGAGAGACACGGCGAGACCCTCCCCCCCGACGGCGACCTGCCCCGTCGGCTCTTCCCCGGACCCGAGGAGCTCGTCGACCTCGACCCGGCCGCCGTCGGGCTGACCCGAGCGCGAGGCGATGCGATCCGGTCGCTCGCCGAGGCGGTCCTCGACGCTCGCGTGGACCTGGAAGGGAGCGCGGATCTCGAGACGAGCATCGAGCAGCTGTGCGCGCTCCCCGGGATCGGCGCCTGGACGGCCCAGTACATCGCCATGCGCGCGCTTCGCGAACCCGACGCCTTTCCGGCGGGTGATCTGGGGCTGCGCAAGGCGCTGGGCCAGCCCGGCACTCCCCTGTCCGCCCGCGAGGTCGCCGCCCGGGCCGAGGCCTGGCGCCCCTGGCGGGCCTATGCGGCACTCCACCTGTGGAGCCTGCCGACGCCCGGGACCCCACCGCGGCGCACCCGCAGGGCGCGCCGGGGAAACCCGCAACCCGAGAGGAGTGCCCGATGACCGAGCTGAGAATCGATTGCCTGGATACGCCCGTCGGCCCCGTATCCATCGCCGAGCACGGAGGTGTGCTGTGCGCGCTCCATTTCGACCCACCCGAATCCCTCGGCGACCCGCTGCAGCAGCGCTTCCCGGGCGCGCGGGTGCGGGAGCACGCCGACCCGTGTGGCTTCCGCAGCCGACTCCTCGACTACTTCGCGGGCACCCACGACGCGATCGACGAGATCCCGGTCGACACGGGAGGAACTCCCTTCCAGAGGCAGGTGTGGAAGGCACTGCGCGAGATCCCCTGCGGCGAGACGCGGAGCTACCGCGACATCGCCGAAGCGATCGGCCACGCCTCGGCGACCCGGGCCGTCGGCATGGCCAACCACCGCAACCCGGTGGGACTCGTGGTGCCCTGCCACCGGGTGGTCGCGGCCGACGGCGGGCTCGGCGGCTACGCGAGCGGTCCGGAGACGAAGCGCTGGCTGCTCGTCCACGAGGGTGCCCTGCTCGCCTGAGCCGGGCCCCTGACGCGCAGCCCGGGGCCGAGGCCTACTCGTCGCTCGGGCGCACCTTGTAGTTGCCGCGATTGGCGTCGTATTCGAGGACGATGTAGCCGCCCTCCTCCGCTTCCTTGAGAAGCTCGGCGAAGCTCTGATAGCCGTAGTAGCTCTCGTTGAAGCCCGGATTCACGCGCCGGATCGTCTGCTTGACCATCGATCCCCACAGCGGGTCGTACTCGAGCGCCAGGGAGCGGACGATCTCCATGACCTGCTCGACGCCCTCGAGCTTCTTCTCGTCGAGGCTCTCGGCCTTCGCGGCTCCGGACTTGCTGGTGGTCTTCGCCTTCTTCCCGCCGCTCTTCTTGCGCGGCGTGCTCCGGGCGCGAACCAGATCGTCGTAGTAGATGAACTCGTCGCAGTTGGCGATCAGCAGGTTCGAGGTCGAGTTCTTGACCCCGCACCCGACCACCCGCTTGTCGTTCTCCTTGAGCTTGGAGACCAACGGGGAGAAGTCGCTGTCGCCGGTCAGGAGTGCGAAGAAGTCGATGTGCTGCTTGGAGTAACAGAGGTCGAGGGCGTCGACCACCATGTGGATGTCGGCGCTGTTCTTCCCACTCATCTTGCTGCGCGGGATGTCGACCATCTCGATGCCCTGGGCGTGGAACTCCCGCACCTGGTCGCGGTAGCTGCTCCAGTCGCAGTAGGCGCGCTTGTAGACGATGCGCCCCTTCTCGAGGAGTCGCTTGAGGATGAGCTGGATGTCGAAGCTCCCCCCCTTCATGTCGCGCACGCCGAGGGCGAGGTTCTCGAAGTCCACGAAGACGGCGATCAGCGGCTCGTCGGCCAAATCGGGTTCTCCTGATGGCGCCCTCGAAGGGCGCGGAGGGGCGGGTCAGCTCAGGCCCGAGATGCCGCCGTCCACGGGAAGCACGACACCGTTCACGTAGGCACCCGCGCGCGAGGCCAGGTAGATCGCCACGCCGGCCATGTCCTCCGGCCGGCCGATCCGTCCCAGCGGGTTCGTGGCGGCGATCGAGTCGCCGAAGCGCTCGAGGGTCGCCTTCATCATCTGGCTCTCGAAAGGTCCGGGCGCCACGGCATTCACGGTGATCCGCTTCGGAGCCAGGGTCCTGGCCAGATGGCGAGTGAGCTGATGGACCGCCGCCTTGCTGGACGAGTAGGCCCAGGTATCGAGCAGCGGCACCTGGATGCCGTCGATCGAGCCGATGTTGATCACGCGGGCGGGATCCTCGTCGCTCGCCGCCGCCTCGAGCAGACCCGTGAGGGCGCGTGTCAGAAAGAAGACGCCCTTGACGTTGAGGTCGAGGACCCGGTCCCAGGCCGCCGCCGGAAACTCGTCGTACGGGGCGCCCCAGTTCGCGCCCGCATTGTTGACCAGGATGTCGAGACTCGATTCCCGCTCGCTGATCTCCGCCGCCAGCCGCTGGCACTCCGGTTCGCCGTTCAGGTCGGCGGGAATCGAGATGCAGGTGCCGACCTTGGACAGCTCGGCGGCGACCTCGTCGCACACCTCGGCCTTGCGGGAGCTGATGTAGACCCGGGCGCCCGCCTCCACGTAGCCGCGCGCGATCATCAGGCCGATGCCGCGACTGCCGCCGGTGACCAGTGCCGTCTTGCCTTCGATGGAGAAGAGATCGCTCAAGGAAGCTCCTGCGCGGGCCGGTCGCCGGGGCGCGACCGCCGGGTGTCGATGGGTCTCTGGTCGGAAGGCTGGATGCCGATCGGGGTCGGGTCCGCTCGGAAGGACCGGGCGGCATCGGGGAGTCGCCGGAGCCGGCTTCCCTCCCGACGGCCCGGACGGTAGCCTACCTGCCGCGGTGGGGTGGGAACGTGGCTGAGGACCGAACGCAGGAACGCGTCGCAGGGCGGGCGACTGCGGCGGGAACGAAGCGCTATGCGAGTCGCTTCGAGGACCTGCCCGGACACTTCCGCAGGCCGGACGCACTGACCCTGTCCTCCCTCGCGCTGGGAACGCGTCGCGGCCGACCCGGCGGCGTCGAGGACCTGATGTATCGCTCCGCCGTCTCCCAGTGCCTGGAAGAAGGCGTGAACGTCCTCGACACGGCGCTCTCCGACCGCAGCTACACGAGCGAGCGGGCGGTCGGCGCGGCGCTCCGGAGGGCGCTCGCGGAAGACCTCGTCCGCCGCGACGAGGTCGTCGTGATCAGCAAGGGCGGGGAGCTCGCCATCGACGCCGACGCCCTGACGCTCGGCCATCCCCAGCACCAGCTGCAACGCGACTACGTCGACACGGGTCTGATCGACCCCGACTCCGTCGCCAATGGCATCTGCCTGGCCCCCGCCTTCCTGCGCGACCAGATCGACCGCAGCCGCGACAACCTGGGCCTGGAGACCATCGACCTCTACCTGGTGCAGGAGCCCGAGCTCCTGATGCGGGCGCTCGGGCCGAACGGCTTCCATCGCTCCTTGCGCCTGGCCTTCGAGGCGCTCGAGGACGCGGTTCGCGACGGCAGCATCGGCGCCTACGGGCTCTGCACCTGGACGGGCTTCCTGCTGCCCCACACCGAACGCGACCACCTCTCGCTGATGGACGTCTTCGCCGCCGCCCTGGACGTGGGCAGCGGCGACCACCACCTGCGTGCCGTCCAGCTTCCCTACGGGCTCGCCATGGGCGAAGGGGCCGGCATGAGCTCGCAGCTGGGACCGGACGGGGTCTCGCATGCGGTGCTCGAAGAGCTCGACGAAACGGGCACGGCCGTACTGGCGAGCGCTCCGCTGTACGGCGGACGGCTCGTCGGCCGCATCCCCCAGGCGATTCGCGACGCCTTCCCGGGAACCACCAGCGACGCCCAGGCCGCGCTCCAGTTCACCCGCAGCAGCCGGGGCGTGACGACGGCCGT
>JANQSB010000256.1 GCA_028284295.1 Myxococcota bacterium
TTCGACGAAGGCGCCTGGTTCCGTGCGATCCATGCCGACGAGACGGCGGTCGGCTTCGTGCTGGTCCATGACGAGAGCCTGTGCGAGAAGCCCCGCGAGCCGGGCTACTTCTTCCTCTGGCGCATGATGATCGATCAGCGCTACCAGCGGATGGGCTTCGGGAAGCGGGCGCTGCGTCTGGTGATCGCGCAGATCCGGTCCCGCCCCGACGCCAAGCGACTGCACACCAGCTGGCGCCGCGGGGAAGGCAGCGCCCAGGGTTTCTACGAGAAGCTCGGCTTCGTGGAGACCGGGGAGGACGAGAGCGGCGAGGTGCAGGCCGTCCTCGACCTGTGAAGCCCGGAGCGGAGCTGGTGAAGGAGGCAGGGGTCGGCGTGAAGGGCCCGCTCGAGCGGATCGTTCGCAAGACCGGGGTGTCCGGGATCGTGGAGATCCTCGCGGAGCGCCTGGGCGCCACGGACCTGCAGTCGCTGCTGCTCGAGGTCTTCCGCCGACGCGCGGCGTCCGGCGATCCCGGAGAGCTGATGACGCGCTACGCGGCGAACCGCTTCGCGCGACCGGCGGCACTCCCTCCGGAGCCCTTCGGAGAGCTGGACGCGCTCTTCTACTCGCTGCTGCCGGGGGGCTTCGAGGCGCTCGAGCTCGCACCCGTGGCACCGCTGGGTGCCACCGCCATCGTCACCGGGACGAGCCAGAACCGCCTGGTCTCGACCGTGCGCAACACCGAGGTGGCAGCCGACCCCACCAACGCCCTGGCGCTCGAGTGCGCCGAGCGCCGGCGCAGGATCCTGACGGAAGATCCCCGGTCGGCGGCGCGGGTCGCCCTGGCGGCGAGTCAACGCGTGGTTCGCGCACAGAAGAGCGACGACCCGCGAAGTCTGGCCCACTTCCGTCTCCTGGGGCTCTGCCATGCCGGTCGCGACTCCGGCTCCTTCTCCTTCGAGCTGGAGACGCTCCTCGCGCAGCTGGACTGCTGGCTGCGTGTGCTCGCCGCCTGGCGCGAGCGGGGCGCGCGCATCTCGAGCTCGCGTGTTCGCCTGACCCCGCTCGCTTCCGGGCCCTCGGAGGAGCGGCTGCGGGAAGCGGTGCTCGAGCCGCTGGCCCGGGCGCACGCCCGGGTCCATGCGGAGATCGATCCCACGCGAGAGCAGGGGCTCGGCTACTACCGCTCGGCCTGCTTCAAGATCCACGTGGAGGAGGGAGACCGGGAGCTCGAGGTGGGAGACGGCGGCTTCACGGACTGGACCCAGCGGCTGGTCGGCAGCCGGAAGGAGCGTTGTCTGATCAGCGGCGTCGGCTGTGACCGGCTCGTGGGGCTGGCACTTTCCGACGATCCCGTCCCGGGAGGCGCATGAGCGACGGCCGGGTCTTCGTGTACGGCACGCTCCTCTTCGACGAGGTCGTGGAAGCCGTGACCGGCCGGCGCCTGGAAGGCGCTCCAGCGGTCCTCGAGGGCTTCGCGCGTCGCCGCATCCGGGAGCGCAACTACCCGGGGATCGTCCCCGACGCCGACGAGCGCACCGCCGGCCGTCTCTACCGGGACGTGGACACGGACAGCCTCGCGCGGCTCGACGTGTTCGAGGGGGAGCTCTACGACCGGCTCTCGCTGGAGGTCGATTGCGGCGGCCACCGGCTCCGGGCGTTCACCTACGTGGTCGCCGAGCGGTATCGGCATCGCCTGAGCGAGGAGAGCTGGGACCCCGACGACTTCATGCTCGAGCACGGCGAGGCCTTCGTCGCCCAATGTCGGCGTTGGCGCGAGCAGGGGGTAGATTAGACCGCAGATCCAGGGAGTGATCGCCCCGATGAGAAGACCCGCCTCCGTGATCCCGGGCCCGGTACCGGTCCTGGCATCGGCTCTGGGAGTCCTGCTGGCCGCGACCTCGCTAGCGGGTCCTGCCGACGTGCTCGACGCGAAGGCGCATTGCCGACCGGCACCCGGGAATCGGCCGGCCTCGGTGTGCAAATTCGTCGTGACCGTCCGGCACGCCGACACGGGCTGGGACCACTACGCGAACTACTTCGAGATCCTGGCGCCCGACGGCGAGCGGATCGTGCAGCGGGTGCTGCGGCACCCCCACGTGGAGGAGCAGCCCTTCACGCGCTCCACCGGCCCCCTTCGGATCCCCCACGAGATCGAGACGGTGACGGTGCGCGCGGGGGATCTGCTGCACGGGCTGAGTGGGGCGAGTCTGGAGATCGAGGTCCCGCACCCGAGACCGGGTGACGCAGCCGGCGAGGGGCCGGCGGCCGAGAAGCCGTGAGCAGGCCCCGAGAGCGGTGAAGGCCCAGCTTCTCGAGGCCGTCGGCCAGCCCCTGCGACTCGTCGAGCTCGAGCGCCCCGAGCCGGGGCCGGGCCAGGTGCGAATCCGGGTAGGTGCCTGTGGGGTCTGCCGAACCGATCTGCACGTCTTCGACGGCGAGGTCGAAGGGAATCTCGCGGCGCCGAGGCAGCCGCTGGTGCTCGGCCACCAGACCGTCGGTCGCGTGGATGCCCGGGGCGAGGGCGTCGCGCTCTCGGTCGGCCAGCGGGTCGGCGTCCCGTGGCTGGGGGGCAGCTGCGGGGCCTGCAGCTACTGCGGGCAGCAGCGCGAGAACCTGTGCGATGCGCCGCGCTTCACGGGCTACCACCTCGACGGCGGCTTCGCCGAGTATGCGGTGGCCGACGCCGACTACTGCTTCGCGGTGGAAGGCGAGGTGTCCGACGCGGAGGCCGCACCGCTCCTGTGCGCGGGACTCATCGGCTACCGCTCGCTGCGGATGGCCGGCCCCGGCCGGCGTCTCGGGCTCTACGGCTTCGGAGCGTCGGCCCACATCGTCGCGCAGCTGGCGCTCCACGAAGGGCGGGACGTGATGGCATTCACGCGCCCGGGCGACGAGGAGGGCCAGGCGTTCGCTCGCGAGATCGGCGCCAGCTGGGCGGGCGGCTCCGACGAAGCACCGCCGCGCGCGTTGGACGCCGCGATCGTGTTCGCAGCGGTGGGCTCGCTGGTCCCGGCGGCTCTGCGAGCGACCGCCAAGGGCGGCGTGGTGGTCTGCGCGGGAATCCACATGAGCGACATTCCTTCCTTCCCCTACGCGGATCTCTGGGGCGAACGGGTGATCCGCTCCGTCGCGAACCTGACCCGACAGGACGGCCGCGAGTTCTTCGCGCTCGCGCCTCGGGTCGGCCTGCGTTGCTCGGTCGAGACCTTTCCGCTGGAGTCGGCCAACGAGGCCCTGGCGGCGCTCCGCGCCGGGCGGGTCCAGGGTGCGGCCGTGCTGGTCCCGGGGTGAGCGTGCGCGGGCGCACGGACGAAGGCGCCTTTCGGATCGCGGTCGCGCGATGGCAGGTCGACGCCGAGCGCGCGGCCATGACCTGGATCCGACGTCGCGTCTTCGTCGACGAGCAGCAGGTTCCCGAGGAGATCGAGCTCGACGGCGTCGACCCCGATTGCACCCACCTGCTGGCGACGGATGCGGGCGGCGCTCCGGTCGGCACCGCACGCATGCAACGCGACGGTCACGTGGGGCGCATCGCCGTGCTCCCGTCGTGGCGGGGCCGCGGCATCGGCGCCCGCCTGGTGGAAGCGCTGGTGTCACGGGCGCGGGAGACCGGCCTCGAGCAGGTCGACCTGAACTCGCAGCTCCAGGCCGTCGGCTTCTACGAGAAGCTCGGCTTCCGGGCCCGCGGCGGGGTCTTCGTGGAGGCGGGCATCGACCACCAGAACATGGTTCGATCGCTTGGCTCGAGCCCGCCTCGATAGGGGGCGCACTGGCTGCGGATCAGCCCCCGGGTACGCGATCGAAGCTCGGAACGCCCTCCGGCAGCTGATGGAAGGGCTGCTTGTCGCAGGTGAAGATCGCCATCTGCGGCGAGAACTGGCTGGGGTCGTCGAGGGTCCCGACCTTGATGAGCACGGTGCCGGGAAGCAGCGAGGTGCGGGTCCAAAGGTGCGTCCCGCACTCGGGACAGAAGTCCCGGGTGACCGGGTTCTCGAGGTCCTTGCGCTGGAAGCTCTTCACCTCGCCCTGTCCCACCTCGAAGCTCGACTCGGGCATGCCGAGGACCAGGGCCGGCATGCCGCCCGCGATGTACTGACATTCGCGGCAGTGACATTGGCCCTGCATCGACGGGTCGCCGTCGGCCGCGTAGCGCACGGCGCCGCAGTAGCACCCACCTTCGATCTTCATGTCCCCTCCTCCTCGTCGCTCCCTGCCCGCGACGCAGGAGGGCATTCTGGCATACTGGTCCGCCATGACGCAGGCGGACGAGACGGCTCTCGATGAGGCCCGGCGCTTCTACGCCGAGGAGATCCGCCTGGCCGGGGCGCTCGAGCGCGAGGCCGTGGTGGGCGCCTTCTCGCGAGTCCCGCGGGAGCGCTTCCTCGGCCCGCCTCCCTGGAAGATCGCCGGCCGGGACGGCCGCTACCGCGCGCTGCCGGGCGACGACCCCCGGACGACCTATCACAACGTGATCTTCGCCATCGACGAGGGTCGGCGCCTCAACAACGGCGAGCCCGGCTTCGTCGGGTTCCTGATCGACGCATCGGGCGCCGACGAGGGCCAGCACGCCGTCCACATCGGCTGTGGGACGGGGTACTACACGGCGGTGCTCGCAGAGCTGGTGGGATCTTCGGGCCAGGTGACGGCCATCGAGCTCGACGAAGGCCTGGCCGACCGCGCTCGCCAGAACCTCGAACCCTGGCCCTGGGTCGACGTGCGACAGGCCGACGGAACGGTCTTCGACCCGGGCGCCGCGGACGCCATCCTCGTCAACGCTGGCGCCACCCACCCGGCTCCGGTCTGGCTGGACCGCCTGCTGCCGGGAGCCAACCTCATCCTTCCACTCACGGTGAACGCACCGGTCCACGGCGGCGGTTGGGTGCTGCGGGTGACGCCCGTCGCGAAGGGCCTGTCGGCGCGCTTCATCTCACCCGTGGGCATCTACCACTGTGTGGGCGCGCGGGACGACGCCCTCAATCGCCGACTGGCGGATGCCTATGCGCGAGGCGACGAGGCGCGCGGTCGGGTGCGCTCGCTGCGACGCGACGCCCACGTCGAGGGCGACGACTGCTGGCTGCACGCAGACGACTTCTGTCTGTCGAGCCTCGAGCTCGAGTAGCTGGACTCGAGGGGCCGGTCCCGACGGCGGAGCCGCTCAGGCCTCGGGCATCTTCGCGTCGCCCACCTGGCGATCGAGTGCGTCGACCAGGGCCTGGAACTCGGGCGTCCCCTGGCGGCCGTCCGGCACCTTCAGGGTGATGGCGACCCGCGCGATGGCCCCGTAGCCGTAGGGGTGCGCGACGACCCAGTTGTGGGTGTAGACGTCCTTGCGCCCTTCCTTGACGTGGCGCTTGTAGGTCAGGACCGCGCAGCCGCCGAAGCCGAGGCGCGCGTCGACTCCCCCGTAGGCCAGGTTGAGCTCGCTGCCGATGGCGCTCCGGACTCCCTGGACGTTCATGGGCGTGCCGAAGTCGGCGGTCTGGTTCTCGAAGGAGAGCTTCACGTCCTCGAGGACCCCGTGCTTGTAGAAGGCCTTCTTGCCGCCGTCGCGTTGCAGCACCCAGTCCTGGGAGATGTCCATGTTGAGGATGCCGTCCGCGAAGTTGACGTGCTGGGGCGGCGGTCCGGAGTCGCAGCCGAGGGCGGCGACGAGCGCCAGCACCCCTGCCGACAGCAGACAGGAGACGACAGAAGAGCGGCGTGCGGGGACGATGGGACGGGGCGTCGCGGTCGACATGGGTGCTCCTTTCGGGGTCGGTGCGAACAGATCTGGACATCGACCGGTCGTGCGATCGCCTTGAAGGCCCGTCTTGACGGAGCGCCAGCCGGCTGGCACGGTCGCGCCGGTGACCCGAGAGATCCTGGCGAGACGCATCTACGAGACCGCGAGCCTGCGGGGTGAATTCACCCTCCGATCCGGTGCGGTGTCGGACCGCTACTTCGACAAGTACCGCTTCGAGGGCGACCCGGAGCTGCTGGCGGCGATCGCGCAGGCCATGCGGCCCCTGATCCCGAGCGGTGTAGAGGCGCTCGCCGGCCTCGAGATGGGCGGGATCCCGCTCGTGACCGCTCTCTCCAGCGCCACCGGCCTCCCGGCCCTCTTCGTGCGCAAGACCGCCAAGGAGTACGGGACCCGGCGCCTGGCCGAAGGAGGAGAGATCTCGGGCCGGCGCCTGCTGGTGGTGGAGGACGTCGTCAGCTCGGGGGGGCAGATCCGGCTCTCCACCGGCGAGCTGCGCGAGCGGGGGGCGATCGTCGAGCGGGCCGTATGCGTCATCGACCGCGAGTCGGGCGGCACCGAGAAGCTCGCGGCCGACGGCATCGCCCTGGACGCCCTCTTCCGCATGAGCGAGCTCGAGGCGGCGGGAGCGCAGGGGGCGTGAGCGCTCCTCGCGGGACTCCCGTCGAGCTCTTCCCCCGTCCCTGCGAGCTTCCGGCCTCGCTGCCGGACGCGGAGCTCGACTATCTCGGCGACTTTCTCGACGGCGCGCGTGCGGATGCCCTGCTCGCGGAGCTGCTCGCGCTGCCGGACTGGAAGCGCGAGCGCCTCTTCCTCTTCGGCCGCGAGGTCGACGCGCCGAGGCTCAGCGCATGGTACGGCGATCCGGGTCTGCGCTACGCGTACTCGGGAGTCGTGCACACCGCCACCGGCTGGCCGGAGTCGCTCTTCGCGTTGCGCGACCGCCTCGAGGACGAGCTCGGGCTCCGCTTCAACAGCGTGCTCGCCAACCGCTACCGCGACGGTCGCGACAGCATGGGCTGGCACAGCGACGACGAGCCCGAGCTCGGAGATCGGCCCGTGGTCGCGTCCCTCAGCCTGGGTGCGCAGCGCTGCTTCCGGCTGCGACATCGCACCCGCAAGGAGTGCAGCGTCGACCTGCCCCTCGAGCACGGGTCGCTGCTTCTCATGAAGGGAGACACCCAGGCGCACTGGCGTCACTGCCTCCCGAAGACCACGCGCTGCCGGGACGAGCGCATCAACTTGAGCTTCCGCTACGTCCACGGGAACGCCGGGGCGCCGGCCGGCGCTCAGCGCAACGAGAAGCCCGCGTAGTCGTTCGCGGCGACCTCGTCGCACTTTTCGCAGTACGCGAGGAAGCCCAGGTAGGGCATGAAGACCCGAGGCTTCCCCGGGATGTTCGCGCCCAGGTACCACGAGTTGCAGGTGGGAAAGAGGGTCGCGTCCCCCACCTCGTTGACGTGCGCGACCCAGGCTGCTTCGGCATCCGGCTCCGGATCGACGCGTGCGGCACCACGCTCCTGCATGTGCGTCAGGAAGTCGCCGATGAAGTCGACGTGCTGTTCGATGGAGGGGACCATGTTCGAGAGAACGGACGGCGAGCCCGGGCCCGTGATGGTGAACAGGTTCGGGAAGCCCGCGGTCATCAGTCCCAGGTAGGTGACCGGGCCGGCATCCCACTTGTCGGCCAGGGTCCGTCCGCCGACGCCGCGGATGTCGATGCGCAGCAGGGCCCCCGTCATGGCGTCGAAACCCGTCGCGAAGACGATCGCGTCGAGCTCGTACTCCTCGCCGCCGGCGCGCAGCCCCCGGCGGGTCAGTCGTTCGATCGGGTTCTTGCGCAGGTCCACCAGGCGGACGTCGTCGCGGTTGTAGGTCTCCCAGTAGTCGGTGTCCACGCACAGTCGCTTGCAGCCCACCACCGTGTCGGGGCACAGGGCTTCGGCCAGCTCCGGGTCCTCCACGGTCTCGCGGATCTTCCCCCGGATGAACTCGGCGGCCGTGTCGTTGGATTCGCGGCTCACGAGCATGTCGACGAAGGACATCATGAAGCCGAGCCCGCCCTCGGCCCAGCGCATCTCGTACTCGGCCCGGCGCTCCTCCGGGGTCGCGTCCATGGCCGCGCTCTCGTTGGGAGGGTTCACCAGGCCGAAGGGCGTGGCCCGGCTCTGCTCGCGGTAGCGCGCGTAGTTCTCCTTGATGTGCGCCTGCTTGTCGGGGTCGAGAGGCGCGTTGTGGGCGGGCACCGAGTAGTTGGGGGTGCGCTGGAAGACCGTCAGGTGAAGGGCCTCCCGGGCGATCAGGGGGATCGACTGGATGCCCGAGGAGCCGGTGCCGATGACGCCCACCCGCTTGCCCGCGAAGTCGACCCCTTCGTGGGGCCACTGTCCGGTGTGGTAGCTGTCGCCTTCGAAGTCCTCCACGCCGTCGAAGTCCGGCGTGTTGGTGCTCGACAGGCAGCCCGTGGCCATGATGCAGAAGCGCGCCGAGAGCTCGTCGCCGCGATCGGTACCGATCCGCCAGAGTCCCCGTTCCTCGTCCCAGTGCGCGCGCTCGACGCGGGTCTCGAAGCGGATGTCGCGCCGCAGCTCGAAGCGGTCGGCCACGTGCTCGAGGTAGCGGAGGATCTCGGGCTGGGCGGCGTAGCGCTCGCTCCACTCCCACTCCTGCGCGAGCTCGTCGGAGAACTGGTAGGAGTACTGCATGCTCTCGACGTCGCAGCGCGCGCCGGGGTAGCGGTTCCAGTACCAGGTGCCACCCACGCCGTCGCCGGCTTCGAAGACGCGCGCCCGCAGGCCGAGCTCGCGCATCTTGTAGAGGGCGTAGAGACCGCCGAAGCCGGCCCCAACGATGACGGCGTCCAGCCTCTCGCTCGCCTCGTCTCTCGCCGTCTCCGCCGCGCCCGCCACGAAGCGGAGGATGGGCCCTTCGACGACGGATCGCCAGGCAGCCCCACGGTCGGCTCGACCCCTACAGGGTCATGCCGCCGTCGATCACGTAGACGCTGCCGGTCGTGTAGGCCGACTCGCGACTCGCGAGGTGCACGGCCAGCGCGGCGATCTCCTCGGGCTCGCCCAGCCGTCCCATGGGCTGGCGGGCGATGAAGCGCGCCCGGGCCGCTTCGGGCTCGCCGGTGGCCGCGATGCGCTCGTCGAGGGACGGGCTCTGCACCGTCCCCGGGCAGATCGCGTTGCAGCGGATGCCGCGGGTCACCGTGTCGGCAGCGACGGACTTCGTGAGTCCGATCACGGCGGCCTTGGTGGTCCCGTAGGCGAAGCGGTCGATCACACCGCTGACGCTCGAGGCCACCGAGGCGATGTTGACGATGGAGCCGGTTCCCGCGGCGAGCATGCCGGGCAGGAAGCTCCGGATGCTGTAGTACATGCTGCTCACGTTGGTCTCGAAGCTGCGGCTCCACGCGTCCTGGTCGCAGTCGAGGATGCTGCCGTGGTGGACCCAGCCGACGGCGTTGACGAGCACGGTCGGGGTCTCGAGCTGCTCGGCGAAGGAGGCGACGGCCTTCGCGTCGCACAGGTCGAGGACCCGCCCCTCGATGGCGTCCGGGAGGGTCGAGAGCCGATCCGCCTGCAGGTCGACGGCGACCACGCGCGCCCCCTCGGCGTGCAGGGCCAGCGCGATGGCCCGGCCGATTCCCTGGGCGGCCGCGGTCACGACCGCGAAGTCGCCCTGCATGCGCGGCTCGGGCACCCGCTCAGCCCTCGCTGATCCGGCCGCTGCGATGGTGGCGCGCGAGGATCTTCCGGACCTGCCGTCGGACTCGCGGCTCTGCGTCGCTGCGCATCGCTTCCAGAATCGCCACGGCCTCCCCGGTCAGCTCGTGGGGCAGTCCGTCGATGATCCCGTGGAGTGCGTTGCGGCGCACGCCCGGATCTTCGTCGCGCGTCATCTCGAAGACGCGGTCCCAGGCCGCGCGCTCGTTCCGCTTCACCCGGCAGGGGCACAGGGCGCGAACCGCCCGGCGTCGGAGCTCGGGGTCGGGATCGCGGGACTGCTCGAGCAGCATCGCCAGGTCGTCCTTCAGGCGCTCCATCCGCACCGTCCCCGCCGTCCCTGCAGCCGTCTCCGGGCTGCGATCCGGACTGCAATTCGGGGCAAGGTAGCGGATGGTATGGTCCGCTCTTCGTCGGATACGGGCCCCGGGGTTCCGGGTGTCGACAGGGAGGCTGCAGATGGGTCGTCTCGAGGGAAGGGTTGCCGTCGTCACGGGGGCCGCGTCGGGGATCGGCCTGGCCTGCGCCCGGCGTTTCGCGGACGAGGGTGCGGCGGTGGTCGGTTGCGACATCCAGGAGTCCGAGGACTGGGGCGCCGTGGCGGAGGCCGCGAAGCAGCACGGCGCCGGATCCCGCTTCGAGATCGTCGACGTCCGCGACGAAGACGCCCAGAAGCGGCTGGCGGCTTCAGCCCTCGAGTCCTTCGGCAGGATCGACGTCGCGCTGACGGCAGCCGGCACCGCGGGCGGCGGTCCCGTCCACCAGATCGAGCTGGCCGAGTGGCAGCGCGTCCAGGACATCAACCTCACCGGCACCTTCCTGACCGCCCGGGCGGTGCTGCCCGCGATGATCGAGCAGCGCTCCGGGAGCATCATCACCATCGCGAGCGTCGAAGGGCTCGAAGGGGGCGAGGGGGCCAGCACCTACAACGCGTCCAAGGGCGGGGTGGTGATCCTGACCAAGAACATCGCGCT
>JANQSB010000264.1 GCA_028284295.1 Myxococcota bacterium
TGGTCGGCGCTACGTGGGGTCGTGGGAAGCGGGGCAGCCCCACGGCCTCGGCACCCGGATCTACTCGGACGGCCGCTTCCGCGCCGGCTACTTCGCCCGTGGCCGCTACCTGGGCGAGGACGCGACCCACGCCGCGCACGCGGAGGCGGGAGGGTCCACGCCTCGGGGCTCGCGTACGCCGGCCCCCCCGGCCGACCGGCGCAGCTGCGAAGAGCTCTGCACCGAAGACGCCGAGCTGACGCTGAGCCGGATCCACGACGAGTTCGAGTGCTGCTTCGCGCGTCACGCCTTCTGCAGTCAGAAGGCCCGGGTCGCTCGCGAGGCCTGTCGGGACTCGGCCTGTGCGCGTGCCGCGGCACGCCAGCAGGAGGACTGCGACCTCCACTACGCCTGCGATGCCGTCCAGACCCAGAAGGTCCAGCGCTTCCGTCGTGAGCGGACCGTCTGTGTCGAGGGTTGCGCGTCCCAGGAGCTCGACGAGCACGGGTTGCGCGTCTCCGAACGGGGAACCCTGCTCGAGGACTGAAGCGGCCCGTTCCATGCCGGTGACGAACGCGACGCGTCCGACCCCGTCGGGATCCGGCATCCCGCGCCGAGCCCGCCCAGGGAAGGTCTGCAAAGGGTGCAGACCCCGCAGCCAGCGAACGCGAAGCGTTCGCCAGCTAGGGATCGAGTGAGGGGCCGGGCGAGAACAGCTCCGCGGGCGTCGGAAGCGGCGTCGTCGGCCGGGCGTCCACCAGCAGCAGGCTCGCCACGGCGATGCCACACGCCAGGGCCGCCAGCAGCCATCCCGCCACGCCCGGCCCTTCGGTCTGGGCCGGCACCGCCACCCGGACCACCGTCTCGCCCTCGCTCGTCTCGTGGACCTGGTTGTCCCACAGCCAGCTGGCGAGCTCCGCACGCAGGTCCGCGGGCGACGGCGCGCCGAGCCGCTGCTCGAGCTCGCGTCTCAGGGCGCTCGACGAGGCGGTCCGCTTCTTCGCGCGACCCCGCAGCAGGCCCCGGACCAGGGCCGCGAGCCAGCGCGGCGTGCTCCTCGCCGCACTCCGGACCCGGGGGTAGCGCTCGCGCAGCATCCGCTGGGTGAGCGACTCCTCGTCGTCCTCCCGCGGCTCCGGGTAGGGCGTCTCGCCCACCAGCATCTCGTACAGCACGACGCCCAGGGCGAACAGGTCGCTGCGCTGGTCCACGCGTTCGCCCTGCATCTGCTCGGGGGACATGTAGGGCGGCGACCCGAGCGCGAAGCCCGGCATCGTGAGCGCCGGGCCGGAGGTCGCCAGAGCGATCCCGAAGTCCGCGATCTTGACCTCACCGCGACGCCCGAGCAGGACGTTCCGCGGCTTCAGGTCACGGTGCACCGTCCCCTGACCGTGGATCTCCTCGAGCCCACGCGCGAGGGACAGCGCGATCAGGGCGGCGATCCGCGCCGGAAAGGGACCGGCGCGGGTGATCGCGGTGTGGAGGTCGACTCCCGCCACGTACTCCTGGGCGATGTAGTCGTCCCCCCGATGCCGGAAGCAGTCGTAGACCGCCACGACGTTCTCGTGATGGACGGCGGCGGCCGCCTTGGCCTCCCGTTGGAAGCGCTCGTGAAGCTCGCTGGCCTCGGACAGGTCCCGTCGCAGCTTCTTCAGCACCGCGGGACGGTCGAGGGACTCCTGGCGAGCCAACCAGACGACGCCCATGCCGCCCCGCCCGATCTCGCGCTCGACCACGAAGCTGCCGAGCACCCGCCCTGCCGGATCCGCCATGGGGCCGGTCTAGAGCTCGTAGGCCCTGGGGTCGCGGGGCCGCTCCTCGATCACCAGCTGGAAGCGGTGGTCGCCGAGCTCGATTCGGTCGCCGTGCTTGAGCTCGATGTCGAGGACCTTGCCGCCGTTCACGTGGACGCCGTTGGTGCTCCCGAGATCGCGCAGGTACAGGACGCCTTCGCGCACCTCGAAGGAAGCGTGCTCGCGGGACATGGCATCGTCGTCGAAGGCGAGCTCCACGTCGGGCCCCCTGCCGATCTTGATCCGGTCGCGGTCGAGCTCGTACTCGTTGCCGGCCGTGGTTCCCGCCAGCGTCACGATCACGGCCCGGTTGCGGGCCAGGAATCCGTTCGGGTCGGGCGCGACCTCCGGCTCCCGCCGGACCTTCTTGGTGCGTCCATCCTGCATTGGGGCCTCCAGACCACACAGGGATCGGAGCCGCGGGACCCCGGCTTGAGGGGCGATCCCGGTTCGCCCGACATCGGCAACCGGCAACCGGTGCGCCGAGACCCGCGCCGACTCGACGGGTTCCCCGATCCGCGGGGTATCCTGGGGCGACCACCTCTCGAGGAGACATCCATGGGAATCCTGGACCGCTTCCAAGCCTATGCCGATGCGTTCGAAGAGAGCTACGAGGACGACGACTGGACGCGCATCGAGGCGTACTTCACCGAGGACGCCGTCTACGAGGGCGACCCGGACGCGGAGGGTCGCGAAGCGGTGATCGCCAAGCTGAAGGGCGGCGTCGACGGCTTCGACAGGCGGATGGACAGCCGGACGCCGTCCTTCGACCCGCCCACGGTGGACGGTGACACCCTGACCATGCAGTGGCAGGTCGCCTACACGAAGGCCGGGGCACCCGATCTGGTGATCTCCGGTCTCGAGACGGCCGTCTTCCGCGGCGACCGGATCGCCCGCCTGCGCGACGACTTCGACCCCGAGGCGCACAAGCGGCTGGGCGAGTGGATGGGCGCTCACGGCTCGAAGCTGTAGTCAGACGAGCCGGTCCCGGAGCGACCGCGCCCGGGCGTTCGCGTCGCTCGATACGGACCCCGACCCCAGCCCGACTCCAGCCCAACCCCAGCCCAACCCCAGGAGGAAGCATGCGACTCCCGACGCTCGTGCTCTGTCTGTGGCTCGCACCGTGCTTCGGCGCCATCGCCGACGACGACTGGTATCCGTCGCGCTATGGCGCCGAAGACACCCTCGGCGCCATCAACGAGCTGAGCGCCGAGGGCGTCGTCGCGGCGGTGCGGCTGGTGAAGACCGGCAAGACCTATGCGCTCGGGGTCGAGACCGGACGCGATACGCCGGCCTTCGGCGCGCGCAGCTTCCAGCTCTTCGCCGTGGCCCACGGTGACGGCACCGGCTCGAGCGTCGGCAGGAACCGGGCCGTCTACCACGACGACTGGATGATCACCTGGCTCGGCATCGGGTCCCAGATCGACGGCCTGGGACACTTCGGCATCGACCACCTCTACTACAACGGGACGCCGGCCGCGGAGATCTTCGCACCCGCGGGCGTCAAGAAGTTCGCGACCCACGAGCTGCCCCCCATCGTGACGCGCGGGGTGCTGCTCGACATCGCGGCCCTCAAGGGCGTCCCCTTCCTCGAGGCCGGGACGGTCATCCGGCAAAGCGACCTGGTGGCCGCGGCGCGCCGGCAGGAGGTCTCCATCGGCGCCGGCGACGTGGTGCTGCTCAACACGGGCTGGCAGCGCTTCGCCACCGAGGACCCGGAGCGCTTCCTCGCCGGCTTGCCGGGGCTCGGAAGCGAGGGCGCCGAGTGGCTCGCGTCACGCCGGGTCGTGGCGGTCGGCGCGGACACCTGGGGGCTGGACGCCGTTCCGGGGGAGAAGCCCGACGAGATCTTCCCCGCCCACCAGGTGCTGCTCGCGAAGAACGGCATCTACATCCTCGAGAACATGCGGACCGACGAGCTGGTGGCCGACGAGGCCTGGGAGTTCCTCTTCGTCCTGGGCGCACCCCGCTTCGTGGGCGCCGTACAGATGGTCATCAACCCCGTGGCGATCCGCTGACGCTCAGGACGACTCCGCCACGAAGGGCAGCACCCGGTCGGTGAAGAGCGCGAAGGTGTTCTCGCTGAGAGGCGACAGCAGCAGGTAGTCGAGCGGGACCTCCTCCTCGAGCTGCTGGAGCTGGTCGACGACGCGCTCGGGGCTGCCATGGATCACCACGTCGCGCAGGTAGTGGTCGACGGGGTCGAGCTCCTCGCCTTCCCCGCCGTCGTCTCCGCGCAGGTGGCCCAGGACCTCCTTGTTGATGTAGGCGCCGGTCGTCCACTGGGCTCCGCGCCGCGCGATGGCCTCGGCCTTCTCGTCGGTCTCGGCCACGGCCACCAGACGTCCGATCGGGATCTGGCGCTCCCCGAACTCGTGACCGTGCTTCGCCAGCCCGTCCCGGTAGAGGCCGAGCTTGCGCCCGATCTCGGCGTGCGGCGAGTGGGGGTCCATCAGGATCGAGAGGCCCTCCCCGGCCGCCCACTCGATGGCTCCGGGCGAGCTGGCGGCGACCCAGCTCGGCGGATGGGGCCGCTGCAGGGGCTTGGGGAGCACCTCGACTCCGGCGTAGTGGTGGAAGCGGCCGTCGAAGTCGAGCTTGTCGTTCGACCAGGCGGCCAGCACGATCTGCACGGCCTCCCGGAAGCGGTCCGCGCTCTCGTCGGCCGGAACGCCGAAGATCTCGAACTCCCGGGGATCGAAGCCGCGTCCGGCCCCCCAGTTGATGCGCCCACCCGTGAGCACGTCGAGCAGCGCGATCTCCTCGGCGATCCGCAGCGGGTGGTAGAAGGCCGCCAGGGTCACCGCAGTTCCGATCCGCAGCTTTCGGGTGCGCGCCGCGATGTGGGCCGCCATGACGTGGACCGAGGGGCAGACGCTGTACCCCGTGAAGTGGTGCTCGGCGAGCCAGACCGCGTCGTAGCCGGTGCGGTCCATGACCTCCATCCGGGCCATCGCCCGCTCGTACACGTCGGGCAGCGGAATGCTGCGATCGCGCCAACCAAAGAACTGCAGAACGCCTACCTTCATGGCTCCGCAGGGTAGAGCAATGGAGGGTGCCATGTCTCAGGGTCCGTCCCACGAGGTCGACACCGACCGCTTCCTCTCGCACGCCGTCGAGCTGACGGTCCGGATCGCGCTGGTCGCCGTCGTGGCGATCTGGTGCTTCCAGATCCTGCGGCCGTTCATCGTGCCCGTGATCTGGGGCGCCATCATCGCCGTCGCCGTCCACCCGGCTCAGCAGAAGCTGACGGCGCTCCTGGGGGGACGCACGCGGGTCTCCGCCGCCCTGCTGACCGTCGTCGGACTCCTGATCCTGCTGATCCCGATCGGGCTCTTCGCCGGGTCGATGATCGACAGCGCCCAGATCATCAAGGAGCGGATCGACGCCCAGCCGCTGGAGGTGCCCGCGCCGCCGCCGGAAGTCGCCGAATGGCCACTGGTCGGAAAGCCGATCCACGACATCTGGCAGAGCGCGGCGACGAACCTCGGCGAGACGCTGAAGCGCTTCTCCTCCCAGCTGCGGGCGGTCGGAGGCTTCCTGCTGGCCGCGGGCGCCGGCATGGGAGCAGCGATCGGCCAGTTCATCATCTCGATCCTGATCGGCGGCTTCTTCCTGGCCAGCTCGAGCGGGGGCGTGGCCGCCGTCGGAGCCGTCACCAATCGCCTGGCCGGCGAGGACGGAACCCGCTACCTGGCCCTCGCCACCCAGACGATCCGGAGCGTCGCGGTGGGCATCCTGGGTGTCGCCGTCATCCAGGCGTCGCTGCTGAGCGTCGGCTTCATCGGCGTCGGCCTGCCCCACGCGGGGATCTGGTCGGTGCTGTGCCTCGGCCTGGGCGTCCTCCAGCTGCCGGCGATGATCGTCGTGCTGCCGGCGATCATCTACGTGTTCAGCGCCGAGTCCACCTTCGTCGCCGTCGCCTTCACGGTCTGGAGCATCGTGGCCGGGATGTCGGACAACGTCCTGAAGCCGCTGCTGCTCGGCCGCGGGGCCGCCGTGCCCATGCTGGTCATCTTCCTCGGCTCGATCGGCGGCTTCATCATGTCGGGCTTCATCGGTCTCTTCGTCGGCGCCGTCGTGCTGTCGCTCGGCTACGAGCTCCTGCAGGCATGGCTCGCCGAGGCCCGGGAGACGGCGCCCGAGGTCGACGCGGCCTAGCGAGCCTGGCGACTCGCGCCGGCGAGGGGCGAAGCTCCGCTTCGGTCCTCCTCCATGGTGGATTCGGTCTGGGGGACGCTGCGGCGGGCCTGCACACGGCTGCGTCCACATTCGCGGGCGCATTGTGCATTGCCGCCGGGTCCCGGCCGCGGGACGATCTGCAGCGGCCCGAACCCCGAAGGAGACCGGCATGAGCGCAGGTGCAACCGAAGAGACCCCCTTCCACCTCCAGGGAAACTTCGCCCCGGTCCAGGAAGAGGTGACCGCATTCGAGCTCGAGGTCGACGGTGCGCTGCCCCCGGAGCTCTCGGGTCTCTACGTCCGCCAGAGCGCGAACCCGATCACGGGCACCTCCCCGCACTGGTTCATCGGCGACGGCATGCTGCACGGCATCCGCATCGAGAAGGGCCGCGCCGTCTGGTACCGCAATCGCTACGTCAAGACTCCGTACCTGGACGATCCGGACGTCGAGCGCATGTCCGAGACCGGCCAGGTCGACCGCACGGTCTCCAAGGCCAACACGCACATCCTCCGCCACGCGGGCAAGATGCTCGCCCTCGAGGAGGGCTCGTTCCCGTACATCGTCGACGAGGAGCTGTGCACGCTGGGAACCACCGACTTCGACGGCCGTCTGACGAGCGCCTTCTCCGCGCATCCGAAGATCTGCCCGGTGACCGGCGAGCTGCTGTCCTTCGGCTACGGGCAGCTGCCCCCCTACCTCACCTACCTGCGCGTGAGCCCGGACGGCAAGCTCGTGCAGAGCGAGGAGATCACGGTCGGCGGTCCGACGATGATGCACGACTTCGCGGTGACCGAGCACTACGCGATCTTCATGGACCTCCCGGTCGTCTTCTCCATCGAAGAGGCCCTGAAGGGCGGGATGCCCTTCCACTGGAGCGACGACTATCCGGCGCGGATGGGCATCATGCCGCGGGACGGGCGCGACGCCGACGTGCGCTGGTTCGAGGTGAAGCCCTGCTTCATCTTCCACACGCTAAACGCCTATGAGAGCGGCGATTCCGTCGTGCTCGACGCCTGCCGGTCCAGCGAGGTGTGGCGCAAGGCCGGCGAGATGGCGATGGGCGACGGCCGCCTCAGCCTGCACCGCTTCGAGTTCGACCTGAAGACGGGAGCGGTCAGCGAGCGGACCCTCGACGATCGCATGCTCGAGTTCCCGCGCGTCGCCGACGCCCGGGTCGGCCTCGAGAACCGCTACGGCTTCATGCTCGACGTCGGCCAGAAGGACGACGGCAGTCCGGCCTTCAACGGCCTCGTCAAGGTCGACCTGGAGACGGGCCGGAGCGAGGCCCACAAGTACGGCGAGGCCGCGGCTTCCGCGGAGCCGGTCTTCGTCCTGGCCGAGGGAGCCGACCCGAACAGCGACGAGGGCTGGGTCATGAGCTACGTCCACGACGAGAGCCGCAACAAGACGGCCTTCACGGTCCTGGACGCCAGCGATCTCTCCAAGCCCCCCGTGGCGCGTGTGGAGCTGCCGCAGCGCGTTCCCTACGGCTTCCACGGAAGCTGGATGCCCGACCCCGCATAGGCGGTCCCCGAGCCGGCGACCGGTCGGCGAGTCGTCGAGACCGACCCTAAAGGACCCCCGCCCAGGGGACGATCCGGTAGGGAGCGGGGGTGGTCCCGCCTCCCTCCCCGGGTCCCAGGTCCCTTGAGCGCCGAAGCCACTTCCAGCCCCGCGCCGGCCACCCGCCTCAGCCGCAACGCGTGGGCGGTCTTCCTGCTGCTGTTCGCGAGCTACGCGTACTTCGCGCAGGGCGGTGGCTGGAGCCAGAACACCCGTCTGGGGCAGGTGCGCGCCCTGGCGGAGACCGGCAGCTTCGTCTCGAACGCCTACCTCGTCTACCTGCGCGACCCGGCCCGACCCGACTCGCCCCAGGTCCGGCTCCAGCTGCCCGATCCCGCGCCGCCGCCCGCCGATCCGCGGCAGCTCGCGACGCTGGATCTCTCCTACTTCGAGGGTCGCTACCTTCCCAACAAGCCGCCGGGTGCGTCGCTCCTGGCGGTTCCCAGCTACTGGCTGGCCTCCGCCTTCGGCGCCGCGTTCGACCTGACGCCCGACGACTGGTGGACGCTGGCGGTCCAGGCCTGGATCACGACGGCCTTCTCGGTCGGCCTGGTGGGCGCCCTCTGCGGAGTCTGCCTGCTGCTGCTGTCGCGCCGGCTGTTCCCCGAGCTGCCGGAGCGGGCACATCTGGCTTCGGCCCTGTGCTTCGGGCTCGGGACCCTGGTCTTCCCGTACGCGACCCTGCTGATGGATCCGGTGGTCGGAGGCACGCTGGCGCTGACGGCCTTCGCGCTGCTCGCCTGGCCGCGGGAGACCGGGCCGGGCCCCCGCTCGCTGCTGTTCGCAGGGCTGCTCTGCGGTGCCATGGTGGTCGTCAACTACACGTCGGTGCTCACCACCGCGGTGCTGGGCGGCTACGCGCTGTGGCGGGTCCGGCCGCGGCTGCGGATCGGCTGGTTCGTGCTGGGCGGCGTGCTCCCGGCGCTCTTCCTGGCCTGGTACCACCAGGAGTTCTTCGGCGGGGTACTCGAGACGGCGAACAGCCATCAGCCGGAGTTCATGAACGTCAGCGACGGCTCGGCCTTCCTCGGGATGATCCAGCTGCCGGACCCGACCGTCGCCTGGAAGCTGCTCTTCTCGGCCTATCGCGGGCTCTTCGTGGCCTGTCCGGTCCTGATGGTCTCGCTGGTGGGCCTGGCCGCCATGGCCCGGCGACGCGCGGTGCGTGCCGAGGCGGTGGTCTGCATCGCCATCTTCGTGATCACCCTGCTGCTGAACGCCTCCTTCAACGGCTGGCACGCGGGCGCCGGGATCGGCCCTCGCTACCTGGTGCCGGCGATCCCGTTCGCGGTGCTGCCCCTGGCCCTCTGCTTCGGTCGGCTGCCGTTCCTGACCGGCGCCCTGGCCGCGCTGTCGGCTGGCCTGATGCTCGTCGCCACCAGCGTCCACCCGCTGGTTCCGCACCCGGTCCAGAATCCCTGGGCGGAGTACATGGCTCCGCTGGCGCGCGGGGACTCGCTGGTCCTCGGCCGGGAGCAGGTGACGGGCCCGGTCTCCGTCAACCCGACGGGCCTGGCCGAGAGCGGCGCCCATCGGCTGTATCCGCCCGACAGCGCGTCCGCCGCATGGAACAGCTTCAACGTCGGCGAGTTCCTGTGGCCCCACAGCTGGCTGAGCGTGCTGCCGCTGCTCTTCGTGCAGCTGCTGGGTGTCGTCGCGCTGCTCGCCTCGTTCAGGCGCGCTGGCGGCCGACCGGGCTCCTGGGAGCACGAAGCCGGGGAAGCGTCTCGACCCACGTCGAAGGATCCGGTGCCAGCAGGGTGACCAGCAGCACCGCGCTCGGCCACAGCTGGAACACCAGTCGGTCGAGCGAGTTGTGGAGGTGCCAGCGCAGGTCCAGCGGCGTGACCACGTAGGTGGCGAGATACCCGGCCAGCATGCCGGCGAGGACCAGTGCCAGGGGGATGGCCCCGCGCTTCCGGGACACGCCTTCCTGCCCCCGCGACAGCAGCAGCCAGACCGCAATCGCGAGCAGCAGCCCGGGCCCGACCCACAGGAGCTCCGAGCCCAGCGCGCGGGCGATCACGAGGTAGCGCTCCGGATCGAGCAGCTTGCCCATCCGCGAACCGGCATCGCTCAGGTGCACACCGGCCGGTGCCAGGCCGACGCGGAAGGCCGCGACGGTGGCGAGACCCGGCGCCATGCCCGCCCCCAGCCAGGCGACGTGCCGCCAGCCCCCGGTCGCTCGCAACGCGCATGCGCCGCGGACCGCCAGCACGACTGCGGCGAACAGGATGCCTTCGTTCTTCGTCCAGGCGGCGGCCCCCGCCAGGCCCCCGGCCAGGAGCAGCAGCGACGGCGTCCTCGTCTCGGCCCGGTCGTGATGGACCAGGAGCGAGAGCGTGGCCAGCATGAAGAATGCGAGCGGGGCGTCCGCGTACTGGGAGGCTCCGTGCAGCCAGGCCTCGGCGTGTCCGAGGTAGAGGACGAGGGCCAGCAGGCCCAGCCATGCGCCGCGCGTGCGACTCGCGACCGCGTGGAGCAGGACCAGGGTCGCGAGCGCGAATCCCACCCCGACGGCCGCGGCCATCCAGCTCGCGTCGTGTCCCGCCCAGGTCCACAGCCTGGCCACGCTCCCGGGCAGCAGCAGCGGATAGTCGGGACACGACCACGGGTGGACGCTCGAGAAGGCTCCCTGCCAGGCCTCCTCGCGGAACAGGAAGCGCGCCTTCAGGTTCCAGACCCCCCAGGCATCCCAGCCTCCGTGCGGTCGCGCCAGCGCGGCTCGCACCAGCGCGAGTCCGGCCACGGCACCGATCGCCAGCGCGCCGATCGGCAAGACCCCGGGCGCCCTCGGACCCGCTCCGGGCCGACTCGAAGGAGTGGGGGTCCGGGCGCGCCAACACGCCCAGGCGCCCAGGCCGAGCAGGACGGCTTCGACGGTGGCGTGCGGGACCGGCGCCGGCCCGAAGACGAGCCCCGTGCAGAAGAAGGCGAGCGAGGTCGTCGCCACGGCGAGACCGGCCGCGATGGACCACACCGTGCCCCGGTTCGCGGCAGTCCCGCACGCGCGCCGAACGGGCAGCGTGAAGAGGGCTGCGAAGACCCCCAGGAAGACCCAGCCGAGGAGCGATCCCGTCACGATCCGGGCATCCGCTCGAGCACGTAGAGGCCGTCACCGAGTGGCCGCTCCACCCGCAGGCCCAGGCGCGCGGTCGTCCGGGCGAGCGCCGCCTCGCTCTCGAAGGCGGCCGCCCAGCGCGCCACCTCGCGGGGCTCGGGGGGCAGGTCGAGTCCGTCGACCGGCTCGGCGGGAATCAACAGGCGCGGGGCCAGGGCGTACTGGGCCTGGTAGAAGTGCTCCACGTCGTTGCGGTCGGTCACCCACCCGAGCGGCCCCGCTCCCGGGAGGGCCTCGCGCAGGGGCTGCAGACGCGAGTCGGTGGCTCCTGCGCGATCCACGGCTGCGCTGCCGTTGGACGCGATCGCGCT
>JANQSB010000275.1 GCA_028284295.1 Myxococcota bacterium
GCTCCAGGACGACGGCGTGAGCCGCCTCCACGTGCGGGTCGATCGGGACGAAGAGGGGGGCTACCGGATCCGCGACCTGGGCTCGACCAACGGCACCCTCGTGGGCGGGGAGTCGCTGACCGGGCCCCGGCTGCTCCGCGACGGAGACAAGGTCTTTCTCGGCAGCACCGTGCTGCGCTTCGCCCTGGCCGACGACCTCGACCTGGGATACCAGACCGAGGTCGCGCAGATCGTCGGGCAGGACCCGTTGACCGGGCTCGAATCCAAGCGGCGCTTCGACGACGCGCTCGAATACGTCGTCGCCGCCTCGCGGCAGGGGAGGATCCCGGTGGCCCTGCTGATGATGGACATGGACGGCGTCAAGGGAATCAACGACACCCACGGTCACCTGTTCGGAGCGCACGTGATCGGCGAGACGGGGCGCATCCTGGCACGTCACCTGGGCAACGACGGTCACGCCTGCCGCTTCGGGGGCGACGAGTTCTGCGCCTTCCTGCCCGGGCTCGATCGGGACGCCGCACTCGAGCGTGCAGAGCAGATCCGGCGCGCCGTCGAGCAGGCGGGCATGAGCAAGGACGGCATTCCCCTCGCACCCACCCTGAGCATCGGCATCGCGATCTGCCCGGCCGATGCGGAGGAAGCCACCAAGCTGCTCGCGATCGCCGACGAGGCCCTCTACCGCGCCAAGGCCGCCGGCAAGAACCGGGTGGCCCTCTAGCAGGGTGCTCAGGGCTGCGCGAGCAGCAGGTGTCCGGCCACGCCCCAGGCCAGCAGGGCGAGGGCCTGGATGGCGAAGCCGGGAAGCAGGCTGAGACTTCGCTCGCGAAGCACGGCCAGGCAGAGCCCGACCCCGAAGCCGAGCCCACCGGCGATGGCCAGCGCCTCCGAGCCGCCGAGCCCGAGCAGGCTGCGCGCCGAGTGCGTGAATCCGGGCACGCTCGCCAGCAGGCCACTGACCCACAGCCCATAGCCGGCTGCCGAGATCACGGCGGCCCGTGACAGCAGCCAGGGGCCGCGCGGTCGCTGGATCGGATGGTCGATCACCAGCAGGCCGTGCACCAGGCCCCGGAACCACAGCTCCGCCGCGCCCAGGGCCAGTACCGCGGTGCCCAGGGAGACCGCGACCGCAGCGCTTCCCGAGTCGAGGGGCTCGACCACCGAGGCGGCGAACGGAACAGCACCGAGAGGCACGAGAAGCGACAGCCACCACCCCCCGCCGTTGGCGGGGGCCCGCAGGCCGAAGACCCAGGGCCGACGCGCGGAGGCCCAGCGGATCGCGAGCCGGGCCACGCCCAGAGCGAGCAGCGACGCCAGCATCAGGGGAAGCACCGGCTCGAGGCTCCGTGGCAGCGCGCCCGGGCGCAGCAGGGATTGCAGGGCGCTCGCGGCCGGGCCGACGAGAAGGAAGGAGGCAGCGACCCCGAGGGCCAGCGCGCTGCGCCGCAGTCGCTGCCAGCCCGTGGGCGAGCGGTACGCGCGCGTGAGACTCTCGAGCACCTCTTCGGCCGACAGCAGCGTCCCGTCCGGACGGGGCGAGCCGCCGATGTCGCCGGAGCCGCCCCAGCGTTTCTGGGGCGGCCGGCCGTCCACGGCCGGGTCGATCTTGTTCAGCAGATCGTAGGCCGGCTCGAGCTCCGGCCCGGCGACGGAGCGGACGCGCCGCAGGGTGTAGCGTCGCGGCTCGTTCTCGAGCGCGATCAGACACAGCTGGTCGCCCCAACGCTCCTTCAGGTGCTGCTCGACCATGTAGATGCCGGCGCCGTCACGACAGGCCACCGCCACCTGCCGCGGGCCCACCTCGGCATGGCCATGGACCTCCTCGATGCGCGTGTAGTCGCCGAAGTCCTCGTGCCGGTACACGAGCGCATCGACGGCGCGCAGCATGCCCAGGGTGTACGCCAGCGCGTCCCGACGCCCCCGGGAGGCGGCCTGCTCGAGCTCGCGCCCGCGTTCCAGCAGGGTGTCGAGACGCTCCCGTGCCTGCTCGAGCACGTCGCCCGGCAGGCCGCAGAGCTGCGAGAGCTCGTGACCGTTCGCATCGATGGCGCCCTCGAGGCGCAGCAGGGGTAGCAGCACGTCCCGGGCCTCGGGCCGCAGCTCGCGCAGGCGCCGGTGATTCAGCAGGCACCAGATCGCGAGGACGGTGTCGAGGTCCGGCTCGTTGGCGTAGAGCGTCCAGTCGCCGTCCGACAGCTCGAGCCCGCCCTGCACGAGCAGCAGGGCCTGCTCGCAGGTCGCGAGGGTGAAGAGGCGCTCGCATCCCGCGTGATGGTCGAGGTTGTAGAGCTGGCGTTCGTTGTCGATCAGCGGACCGAAGCTCCCCGCGCCATCGAGCAGCAGGGTGCGCCGCCCGAGAGCTTGAGCCTCGGCGCGGGAGACCGACATGCCCGGTCGCACGATCGCCCGCAGACGCGGAGCGTCGTCGCACTCGAGGTAGCGGACTCCGTCCTTCCGGCGCAGCGCGTAGCGCTCCGGAATGACCGGAAGCGTCCGCACGGGTGCCGCCGCCGGAGCTTCGGCGTTCGCGGATTCCCGGGCGGAGTCCCGCCGCCAGGACTGCGGGGCTACCGGCTGCGGGGGGAGATCCGGCACGGGCAACGCTCTCCTCCTGGGTGGAAGCGGCCGATCCGGGCCCTCGTGGGCCCCGGGCAGCGTGCAGTCCCGACCCGCCCGATGCAAGGCCAGGCCTCTCCCGCGGGGAAAGGAGGTCGGCGCGCCGCCACGCGGTCAGCCAGCGGGATGACCCGCCACACGCGCTCCTCCCTCCAGCCACGCGATGGCGTCGGGCGACAGGGTCCGGGCCTTGAGGTCGTGGTACAGCTGCAGGTCCTCCTCGTCGAGCACGTCCCGCCAGCGGCCGTTGCGTCCCTGGTGGAAGAAGCTCTTCGAGTCCTTCCATACCTCGTGGGTCACCGCGGGCGCCGTCTTCTCGTGCTGGCTCTTCATCGATTCGAAGGTCGCCGCCTCCACCAGGGACGGCCAGACCTCCTCATCGATCGGTATGTCGAGCCAGCCCGAAATGCGACGCATCTCACCATCCAGGTCGGCGAGCAGGTCCGCGTAGTGGACGAAGAGGACGTTCTTCAGGTGTCGGAATCGCCACCACGAGTCCAGGTGGTGGAAGTGTGACCAGTAGGGGTAGCCGTCCTGCTCCCAGGCGTACGGGGACCGGCTCGTCCAGAGTCGCCAGATCTCGCGGAGCTCCAGACCGTGGAGACTGGGGATGTCCTCGCCCTGCCACGGCCGTCGCTGACGGGTGATGATCGCCTCCTGCTCGGGGCTCAGCTCGTTGCCGAGCTCCCGACTGCGGGCGACGAACTCCTCGCCGGAGCGGGTGTTCAGGAGGGCCAGCGAGCTCTCGGTGAGATTGTAGTGATGGGGGACCATCGACATGAAGACGTCGCGCGCGTCACGCCCCACCACGATGTACTGGACGTGGTCGAAGAACGGGATGGCGTCCAATGGCAGGTGCGACTTGATGAAGCGCCGGTGCGTCTGAGCCTGGAGGAGGGGCTGCACGAGTCCCGGAAGCGAGTTCCGCATGTCGAGCCACGGAGACAGGGCATCGACGGGCGCATCGAGGCCCGGGCTCTGGAAGATCAGCGCGGCGCAGATCCGCTGCATCCAGGTCGTGCCCGCCTTCATCGAGGTCGAGATGACGATGTCGCCGCTTCGGGGCTCGAAGTGATCCCAGTAGCTGCTGTCCAGTACGGCACCGTTGTACTCGCGCGTTCGCTGCGGTCGGTCGGACATGGTCTCCTCGGGTCTTCGGGTCTGCGATTCAGACGAGCTCGTAGTCGCTTGCGTACTCGGGGCGGAGCTGGCCCTCCGCGTTCACCAGCCACGACATCGCGAAGCGGCGCGGCACCCGCACCCGCTTGCGCGGGAGCGTCGTGCCGAACACGAGGTCCCAGAACGGGCTCGTCACGCCCTGGGCACGGCGCGGGTCCTGGAAGTGATGGGCGAAGTGGTTCCTTCGACGCCAGCGGCCGTAGGGGCCGCGCGGAGCGTGGGTGTGAGCCCGGCGATGCAGCCACTCGTAGAGCAGGTACATCGCGATGAAGCTACCCGTGAAGGCGAGCGCGAGCCTCGGTCCCACCGCGAGGGTGGCGACCGGCGCCAGGACCGCAGTCACGGCCAACGCGGCGAGGGCCTTCTGCCAGGCGGGGGCGAAGTAGTCCGGTTCCGCGTGATGACGGCGATGTTCCCGCGCACCGGGCCGCGCAGCGGAGGCACCGTGGAACACGAAGCGATGCAGCCCGTACTCGGCGAGCGTCCACGTCGCGGCTCCGAGCGCGCTCGCGACGAGGAGGGACACGATGGAGTGCATGGGGGGCCTCCGGGATGCCGGCGTCCGAGGATAGTCCTCGCCTGCGAAGTGTGCGGCGGGCTGCCCGCCAGGTCTCTGGATCTGCCGACCTGTGCCCGTCCTGGCGCACCGTGCCGCTTGCCTACGGTTCTCGGACTGGAGCGGTAGAATGGGCTCTCACGCGATGCCGGACCCGTCCCCCCTCTTCACCGACTACGCGCCGATCCGGGGCACCTTCGACGAGTGCTTCGACGAGAGCGGCCAGGTGCGCCCGGAGGCCGAGCGCGTCGTGCGGCTGCTCGAGGGTCTCGGCGGCCGGGAGTTCCAGAGCCGCCAGCGCCTGGCGGACTCGACCTTCCTGCGCAGCGGGATCACCTTCTCGGTCTACTCCGACAGCCAGGGAGCGGAGCGGATCTTCCCCTTCGACCTGATTCCCCGGATCATCCCAGCGGGCGAGTGGCAACGGGTCGAACGCGGGCTCGAGCAGCGGATCCAGGCACTGAACCTCTTCCTCGCCGACGTCTACGGCGACCAGCGGATCCTGGCCGAGAAGATCATCCCCGAGGACATGGTCCTCGGCGCCAGCGGCTACACCGAGCAGGTGCGAGGCATCGTGCCCCCCGGCGGCGTGCACGTGCACATCGGCGGCATCGATCTCATCCGCGGGCCGGACGGGGCCTTCGTGGTGCTCGAGGACAACGTGCGTACGCCGTCCGGCGTCTCGTACGTCCTCGAGAACCGGATGATGATGAAGAAGGTCTTCCCCTACGTGTTTGCCGAGTCGCACGTGCGGGGCGTCGAGGAGTACCCGCTGCGCCTGCGCGACGCGCTCAACACGGTCGGCCCGGCTCCGGACGACGAAGACGGCACGGCCGTCCTGACGCCCGGCCCCTTCAACTCGGCCTACTTCGAGCACAGCTTCCTGGCCCGTCGCATGGGCGTGCCCCTGGTGGAGGGCAGCGACCTCTTCGTCGACGACGACCGGCTCTACGCCAAGACCACCCTCGGCGCGCGCCGCATCGACGTGCTCTACCGGCGCATCGACGACCCCTTCCTCGACCCCGAGGTCTTCCGGAAGGACAGCGTCCTCGGCGTACCCGGCCTGATGCGAGCCTATGCCAAGGGCAACCTGGCCCTCGCGAACGCGGTCGGCAACGGGGTCGCCGACGACAAGGCCATCTACCCCTTCGTGCCGGACATGATCCGCTTCTACCTGTCCGAGGAGCCTGTCCTGGGGCAGGTACCCACCTACGTGTGCGCACGCGACGACGACCTCGCCTACGTGCTCGACCATGTCGGCGAGCTCGTCATCAAGGCGGTCAACGAAGCCGGCGGCTACGGGATGCTGATCGGGCCCCAGGCCACGCGTCGCGAGCGCCGGGACTTCGCCGAACGCATCCGGAACGACCCGCGCAACTACATCGCCCAGCCTCGCATCGAGCTCTCGACCTGTCCGACCTGGACCCGCAAGGGAGTCGGGCCCCGGCGCGTGGACCTGCGGCCCTACGTGGTGACGGGGCGCCAGACCTTCGTCCTGCCCGGGGGCCTCACCCGCGTGGCCCTCGTGGAGGGCTCCTACGTGGTCAACTCGAGCCAGGGCGGGGGATCCAAGGACACCTGGGTGCTCGAGGGGAGTCCGACGTGATCTCGCGGGTCGCCGGCAGCTGCTTCTGGCTGAACCGCTACATGGAGCGCACCGAGAGCCTCGCGCGGATGCTCGGGGTGAACCTGTCGTTCCAGCTCGACGTGAGCCTGCCGAACGCCGAACGCTGGCGGCCGCTGGTGGTCGTCACCGGCCAGGAGGCGGACTTCGTCTCGAAGACCACCGAAGCCGAGCGCGACGACGCCGAGGTCGTGCAGGAGTACCTCACCTGGTCGGAGGACAATCCGAGCTCGCTCTACTCGTCGCTGCGCGGCGCGCGGGAGAACGCGCGGACCATCCGCGAGACCGTGAGCCTGGAAATGTGGGAGGTGCTGAACGACCTGTGGGTCTGGATGCGAAGCTCCCAGGCCCGGCGGATCTACGATCGGGACCGCCACGACTTCTACCTGCAGCTGCGCAACCAGAGCCTGCTCTTCCACGGAGTCGCCCAGGCGACGATGCTGCACGAGGATCCCTTCGAGTTCATGCGGCTGGGTACCGCGCTCGAACGCGCGGGTCAGACCGCGCGGCTCCTCGACGTCAAGCACCACAGCATCGGGCCCACGGACCCCGCCTTCGAGACCCCCGCCGAGGCCGCGCACTGGCTGGCGACGCTGCGATCCTGCTCCGGGGTGGAGCCCTTCCTGAAGGGCGGAGATCGGGCCTTCTCGGGACGGGCGGTGGCCGAGTTCCTGCTCTTCGAGCCGGCCTTCGCGCGCTCGGTGCTCCACAACCTGCGCCGCACCCGGAACTTCCTCGATCTCGTACGCCCTCCCGAGCCGACGACCGTGGGACGCCGTTCCAAGGAGCTGGTCGCAGCCTCCCTCGCACGCTTCGAGGAGCAGGACATCGAGCGCGTGTTCGCCGAGGGTCTTCACGAGCTGGTGACCTGGGTCGTCGACACGACCGCCGAGATCTGCGTCGCCGTTCAGGACGACTTCTTCGACCCGCCGCCCCTCGTCGAGCCGACCCGGGCGCCCGCCGAGGCGAGGCCTCCGAGTCCGGCCAGCGGGGCACAGAGCCAGAGCCAGACTCAACACTGAGCGGCGGCGACCCGTCGCTCAGCCGTCGAGCGCCTCCACCCGCACCGAGACCGAGAGGGTCTCCATGCCGCCCCCGCGGTAGATGGTGCCCGAGGTGGGTGTCGCGTCGCGGTAGTTGCGACCGCAGGCCACCCGGACGTGATCCGCTCCGACCTGCCGCCCGTTGGTCGGATCGAAGCCGTGCCAGCCCACGCGCGGCACGTAGACCTCGACCCAGGCATGGGACGCGTCCGACTGGACCTTGTTCTCGTAGTCGGCGCCCGTGTAGATGTACCCCATGCGATAGCGGGCGGGAACGTTGAGCAGCCGCGCCAGGCAGATCATGAGGCCCGCGAAGTCCTGGCAGACGCCGCGACGCGCCTCGAGCACCTCGAAGGGCGTGGTGGCCGCGGTGGTCGAGCCGGAGACGTACTCGAAGTCGTTGTAGAGGGTCTCGTTCATGTCGAGCAGCGAGCCGGTGAGGTCGCTGTCGTTGCGTTCGACGAAGCTCATCGCGAAGGCCGACAGCTCCTCGAGCTGTGTCTCCGGCAGCTCGGGGGGCAGCAGGTACGGGGACAGCATCTGCCGCTGCCAGGGCATCCACACCAGCGGGATGCTGGGACGCCGCCCGCGTGACTCCAGCGGCGGTGGCGCCTGGACCCGGACCCGCGCGCGGCTGCGAATCGCCAGCTGGGTATACGGCGCTCCGAATTCGACGCTGACCGCGGCGTTCCCGAAGACGTCCTCGTACTCGGTGCCCTCGCCCATCGGGTCGAGCTCGAACTCGAAGCTCTCGACCTGCTGGAGACGGTCGATCAGCGGGCGCAGCAGGATGCGATGCGTGCTGCGGTCCACCGGCACGTCGTAGCTGTAGCGGGTCTCGTGCTCCACGGAGAGCAGGCGCTCGAGCGGTGCCTCGGCGATCGGTGCGGGCAGGGGCTGTGCGGCGGCCGCCTGGTGGCTGGCCTCCGAGCGCAGCTGCGGGGGCAGCGGGCGCTCGGACGGCAGCGAAGGCTGGGCGGCGTCCCGGGGATCGCTGTCCCAGACCACCGACCCCCGCCGTGCGAGCACCAGCTGCGCGCCCGAGAGCGGCAGCCAGGCGTCGTGCTGCGAGAGGACGCGACTCGAGAAGACCAGCACCGTGCGGTTCGGGTCTTCCGGGGCATCGATCTCGACGCTCACCGAGTCGGACTCGAGCCGGGTGCTGCCGTGGGGCGGGATACGCCGCGTGGAGTGGATCCCCCCGCGCTCTTCGCGGTCGCGGTAGACGGCCAGGTAGTCACCGTCCGTGAGCATCACGTTGACCTGGCCGAGGGTGTCGAGCTCGGCGAGCCAGGCGAGCAGCTCGGTCGGCTCGACCTCGTTGAGCGAGCGTGCGCGACGCGCGCGCAGCTGTCCCAGAAGCCAGCAGAAGGCGCGCTCGCTGTCGGTGCGGCCCAGGGGCTCGAAGGCGGGGTCATCCCCCAGGACCAGGCGATCCGCCCAGCCGCGCTCCAGGTCACCGTCGTGCGCGAACACCCACTGGCGCCCCCCGTAGCTGCGGACGAAAGGCTGGGCGTCCTCCTGGGAGCGCTTGCGACGATGCCCGCGCAGGTGGCAGACGAAGAGCGTCGACCGGAAGCGATCCCAGTCTCCGAGCACCGACTCGACCTTCGGGTCGCCCGACGAGGTCGGGTCCTTCAGCACCGACGCGCCGCGCTCGCTGCCGGGATACCAGCCGACCCCCCAGCCGTAGATGCCCGGCTCGCCGGGCCGACCGGCCTCCTCGAAGCCCGACTTGCGGAAGCGCACCCGCGGCGACGCATCCGCGTCGAAGGACAGGGCGAGCAGCTCGCTCATGAAGTCTCCGCGCGCTCTCCCGGGAGGAGGCCCCGGCCGGGGACGGGAGATCGCGTTGCAGGGCAGCTTTGGGGGAATCCGCTAGAGGGAATAGGTTCGCAGATCCAGGGTCACCGGGAAATCCCCACCGGAGGAGGGGGGCTCGGCCAGCACCAGGGGCCCCGGGGTATGCCCGAACGGGAAGAAGCGCGCCAGGCGGCGGCCCTCGGCTTCGTTGGCATTCACGGGGAAGGTGTCGTAGCTGCGACCCCCGGGATGGGCGACGTGGTAGCGGCATCCCGCCACGGATCGACCGTTGCCGGTGTCCACGAGGTCGAAGGTGAGCGGCGCATGGACGGGGATGGTCGGATGCAGGCAACGCGCCGGCTGCCAGGCCCGGAAGCGCACCCCGGCGACGGCCTCGCCCGGCCGACCGGTGGGGGAGAGCGGGACCCGTACCCCGTTGCAGCCGATCTGGAAGCGCTGGTCGTGAAGCCCGCGCACGCGAACCTGTACGCGTTCGAGCGAGGAGTCGACGTAGCGCGCGGTGCCGCCTGGCGCTCCGTCCTCGCCCAGCACGTGCCACGGCTCCAGCGCCTGCCGGAGCTCGATCTCGATGTCGCCCTGCTGGATGGCGCCATAGCGCGGGAAGCGGAACTCGAAGTGCGGCGCGAACCACGACTCCTCGAACGCGAAGCCGGCCCGTCGGAGCTCGGCGACCACCTCGCGGAAGTCGCTCCAGACGAAGTGCGGCAGCAGGAATCGATCGTGCAGACCGGTGCCGAAGCGCGTCAGGGGGGCCCGGTACGGCTCCTCCCAGAAGCGGGAGACCAGTGCACGCAGCAGCAGCTGCTGCACCAGACTCATGCGCGCGTGGGGGGGCATCTCGAAGGCGCGCAGCTCGACCAGGCCCAGTCTCCCGGTCGCGCTGTCGGGGGAGTAGAGCTTGTCGATGCAGAACTCTGCGCGGTGGGTGTTTCCCGTGACGTCGACGAGCAGGTCGCGCAGCAGCCGGTCGACGAGCCACGGCGGGCACTCCTCGCCCGGCTCCGGGATCTGACGGAAGGCGATCTCGAGCTCGTACAGCGCGTCCTGCCGAGCCTCGTCGACCCGGGGCGCCTGGCTCGTGGGACCGATGAAGAGACCGGAGAAGAGGTACGACAGCGACGGATGGTTGATCCAGTAGGCGACCAGGCTGCGCAGCAGCTCGGGCCGACGCAGGAAGGGACTGTCCAGGGGCTTCGCGGCACCCAGGACGAAGTGGTTGCCACCTCCCGTGCCCGTGTGGCGCCCGTCGATCATGAACTTCTCGGTCGAGAGCCGCGACTCCCGGGCCTCGTGGTAGAGGATCTCCGTGATCTCGCGCAGCTCCTTCCAGCTCGAGGCCGGGTGCACGTTCGCCTCGATCACGCCGGGGTCCGGTGTCACCTTGATGACCCGCAACCTCGGGTCGGGGGGCGGCTCGTAGCCCTCGACGTGGATGGCGGCGCCCTCTGCAGCCGCGGTGTCCTCGACGACGGCGACGAGATCGACGTAGGCGTCCGCATCCTCGACCGGCGGCAGGAAGACACACAGGCGACCGTCCCGGGGCTCGACGACGAGCGCCGTGCGGACGACGCCGGGAGGTGCGCTGCCCGCCAGCCCGGCATCGAGGACCCCGGGGCCGGCCAGGAAGGGCTGCCGCCGCGAATCGGGAGCCTGCAGCGGCGGTCGCGGCAGCGTCGGATCGGCCTCGAACACGTGGGGCCAGTCGTCCTCGTCGACGGCGGGGAGGGACTCGAGGGGCAGCCGGAAGCCGGCGGGCGAATCGCCGGGCAGCAGCTGGAGACGCCCGCTCGGGAGCTGCCAGCTTTCGGAGCGCCAGCGGACGCGACCGTCGCGCGCGTTCCAGACCTGCACGGGCAGGATCCAGGCGACGGCATCGTCGGACTGGCGCTCGTCCGCGGGCTTCGCGGCCGGGTGGCTCGCGTCCTCGTACGCCGGAGCCACGCACGAAGGCTCGACGGCCAGGCGTTCCGCGATCCCCAGTGCGAAACGCCGGGCCTGCTCGGAGCTCGGCGCGTAGTCGCGAGCCTCGTCGGCGATCCGGGCGGGGTCCCGCCACAGGGGCAGGCCATCGTCGCGCCAGTGGATCGCGAAGGCCCAGCGCGGCAGGGGCTCGCCCGGATACCACTTGCCCTGCCCGTAGTGGAGCAGGCCCCCCGGTGCGAAGCGCTGCTGCAATCGACGCGCGAGATCGGCCGCCAGCACCCGCTTCGTGGGACCGACCGCATCGGTGTTCCACTCGGCGCCTTCCATGTCGTCGATGCTGACGAAGGTGGGCTCTCCACCCATGGTGAGGCGGACGTCCTGGGCCTGCAGCCGCGAATCCACCGCCTCTCCCAGCGCGTCGATGGTCTGCCACTCGGCCTCGGTGTAGGGCTTCGTCACCCGCGGTGATTCGAGCACCCGCTCGATCGTCATGCGGTGCTCGAACTCGACCTCGCAACGCCCGACCTTGCCCGTGATGGGCGCCGCCGTCAGCGGCTTCGGGCTGCAGGCCAGCGGAAGGTGCCCCTCGCCCGCGAGCAGGCCCGAGGTCGGGTCGAGACCGACCCAGCCGGCACCCGGAAGGTAGGCCTCGGTCCAGGCGTGCAGATCGGTGAAGTCGGCGCTCGGTCCGGACGGACCGTCGAGGCTCTTCTGGTCCGGAACCAGCTGGATGAGATACCCGGAGGCGAAGCGCGCGGCGATCCCGAGCCTTCGCAGGACGTGGACGAGCAGCCAGGCGCTGTCGCGACAGGAGCCGCGCCCCAGACCGAGGGTCTCCTCGGGCGTCTGTACCCCCGGCTCCATGCGAATGACGTATTCGATCTCGCGCTCGAGCCGCTGGTTCAGGTCGACCAGGAAGGGAACGAGAGGCGCCTCTTCGCGGGGGACCTCGGCGAGCCACGCCTCCAGGCGCGGGCCTGTGCCCTCCTTCTCCGCACGCAGGAACGGCTCGAGCTCGTCCTCCAGCCACGGCTCGTAGCGGAACGGCCAGTGCTCGGCGCTCTCCTCGAGGAAGAAGTCGAAGGGATTGACGATGGACATCTCCGCGACGAGGTCGACGACCACGCGGAATTCGCGGGTCGGCTCGGGAACCGCCACCCGGGCCAGGAAGTTGCCCTGGGGATCCTGCTGCCAGTTGAGGAAGTGCTCCGCGGGCGTGACCCGGAGCGAATAGGCCTGGACCGGAGTCCGGCAGTGGGGTGCGGGCCGCAAGCGGATCGTCTGCGCCCCCAGCTGCACCGGACGGTCGTAGCGATAGTGGGTGTCGTGGTGGAGGGCGACCCGCAGCGTCATGGAGCGAATCTACCAGACGCCGTGCCGGTCGAACGGGGATGTGCCGCGCACTACACAGCCGGGGAACGCTGGCGAAGCGGGGCCGCTCCTCGATACTCCCGCAGCCCGAAGCCCGGGTCGGCCCCGAAGCAGGGCCTCGCGCCTTCAAGTGGCTTCGAGACGGGAGGACGGCAGTGAGCGAGTCCGACGCGAGGGAGCGGAGCGAGACGACGACCTGGGACGAGCTCCTCGAGCTGGCCCGTTCCGACGGCGCCGAGCGGCTGGCGCAGCGGCTCGAGGAGCTCGACGAGAGCGAGCGCGTCCACGCCCTCGGTCGACTCGACGCCGAAGAGCGGAGCGAGGTGCTCGGCGCGCTGCCCGCCGAAGACGCGGCGGAGCTGCTGGGCCACCTGCCCGACGCCCATGCCGCCGAGGCCGTGGAGGAGCTCGAGCCCAGCAGCGCGGCCGAGATCCTGGACGAGCTCGAGAGCGACGAGCGGGCCGACCTGATCGGGCAGCTCGACCGCGACAGCGCCGAGGCGATCCTGGACGAGGCTGCACCCGAGACGGTGGAATCGGTCCGCGAGCTGTTGCGACACGCCGAGGACAGCGCCGGCGGCCTGATGATCACCGAGTTCGTCGCGGTCCCAGCGACGTGGACGGCAAGCCAGCTCGTCGACCATCTCCAGGAACAGATCGAGCGCTACGCCGACTACGTGATCCAGTACGTCTATGCGCTGGGATCGCGGGGCGAGCTGGTCGGTGTCCTGCCGCTGCGCGACCTGGTACTGGCACGCCGCGATCGCCGCCTGGAGTCGCTGATGCTCGACGACCCCATCGCCGTTCCGGCGAGCGCCGGGCTTCCCGAGCTCTTCGAGCTGTTCGACCGCTTCCGCTTCCTCGGCATCCCGGTGGTGGACGACTCGGGTCGCATGCTGGGCGTGCTGCTGCGCGAGGACGTCGACGAGGCACGGGTCGAGCAGGCGCAGGCCGACGAGCTGAAGAGCCGCGGCATCGTGGGCGGCGAGGAGCTTCGCACCATGCCGCTCTTCACGCGCTCGGGTCGCCGGCTGTCCTGGCTCTCGATCAACGTCGTGCTGAACATCGTCGCGGCGAGCGTGATCGCCGCCTCCCAGGAGACCCTCTCGGCGGCGATCGCGTTGGCGGTCTTCCTGCCGATCATCTCCGACATGAGCGGCTGCTCCGGCAACCAGGCGGTCGCGGTGAGCCTGCGCGAGCTCTCGCTCGGGCTGGTGCGACCCGCCGAGCTGATCCGCGTGTGGTGGCAGGAGGTGTCGGTCGGGCTCGTCAACGGCCTGGTCCTCGGTGGGCTGCTCGGCGCCGTCGCGTGGCTGTGGAAGGGCAACGTCGCACTCGGCGCGGTCGTCGCCGCCGCACTGGCCTTGAACACCCTGGTCGCGGTCTCGATCGGCGGCGTGATTCCGCTGGCACTTCGACGCTACGGATACGACCCGGCCCTGGCGTCCGGCCCCATCCTGACGACCATCACCGACATGTGCGGCTTCTTCCTGGTGCTCAGCCTGGCGACCGCGGTGCTGTCGCGGATCGCCGGAGCCTGAACGCGCCGGGTGCGGCGCCGGTCCCCCGGACCGGCGCCACCGGGCTACTGCGCGAGGTCGCCCTCGACCAACGGCTTGATGGCCGGCCTCGAGAAGACGCGGTCGACATAGGCGGCGACCGTGGGCCAGCGGTCCGCGTCGATCGACCACCCACCGAGCCGCGCGTTGACGAACGACGAGGTCATCGCGATGTCGGCGATGCCGAAGCGATTGCCCACGAGGTAGTCACTCTCGCCGAGCTGGGCGGACAGGTAGTCGAGCACCTGGGGGATCTCCTCCTCGATCGCGTGTCGGACGACCTCCTCGTCGGCCTCCTCGTTGAAGAAGTTCTTCCGCACGTAGCGCTGGAAGAAGACGGTGCTGAGGGCGTTCGTCAGCTTGGTGTCGCCGTACTCCTCGTAGAAGAGCGCGCGCCCGCGCTCGGCCGGGTCGGCGGGGTAGAGGGCCGGCTCGGGGTGCACGTGCTCGAGGTAGTCGATGATCACCGACGAGTCCGGAAGTGCGAGATCCCCGTCCGTGTAGACCGGGATCTTGCCGAGGGGACTGATCTTCTTGAACTCGTCGGAAACGCCGAACGGAACCACGGGCTCCTGGTCGACGGTGATCCCCTTCTCGGCGAGGGCGAAACGGACCTTGCGGACGAAGGGCGACAGGTTGACGCCATGGAGGACGGGCATGTGGGCTCCCTTGTTTCGAGGATTCTTCTTTTTTATTGGGGGGGGGTCGAGTGCGGGCGGAACCGCGGGTCTCGCGGCCGCACCTGATCGATGCGACCCGCGGCCGCGAGGTTACGCGCCCGGGTGACGGAGACCCGGACCCTGCTGCCAGCTGTTGACAACGGAGCGCGCCCCGTCAGGCCTCGCTCAGCGCTGTTCGCGCGGCTTCGGGAACATCCGGTCCACGTCGACACCTCGCGGAGACCAGCGCCACTCGGCCGGGACCGGACCGGACCAGCGGCTCTCCACCCCGGCCGCCTGCTCGCTGGGCGCCTGGGCGGCCCAGCCGTCCGGAACAGGCAGCATGCCCGAGGCCAGCGCCGTAGCCGCCGAGCCCACCAGCAGCCCGCTCACGATGGCCGCGACCAGTGCGGCTGCCCGGCGGCCTCGCGCCGCCTCCTCGGCCCCGCCCTGCTGTCGCTCGAATCTCCGGATCCTGGCTCGCAGTCCCGCATGCTGGCTCTTCATCTCGATGACCTCCTGGCTGTTCGGACGGCTGCTGCCTGCCCGGGGCGCGCTGACTGAAGATGCCCTGAATTTTGAGCATGGCTACGGACAGTTTCGAACCTTTGGCTATACGTATACTTTGTAATCAAGCGGCGAGGAGAGACTCATGGGCACTTCGAGGAGCCCCGCAGGGGCAAGCCCCGTCCGCCAGCTCGACTGGTCGGCTCTGCGCGACTTCCTCACGGTGGCGGAGTGCGGGACCCTCTCCGCCGCCGCGCGCTCGCTCGGTGTCAGCCAACCCACCCTGACCCGGCGCATGACGGCGCTCGAGGAGAGCCTGGGCTCGGACCTCTTTCACCGCAGCCCCCGCGGCCTCGCGCTGACGGCCGCCGGCGAGGCACTGCTCGGGCCGGTCCGCGAGATGGAGTCCGGCGCCCAGGCCGTCGAGCTGGTGGCGCGGGGCAGCGAGACCAGCCTGGCGGGCAGCGTACGCGTGACCATGACCGAGGGCCTGGCACTCGCCTGGCTCCCCCCGGAGCTCGCTCGCCTCCGGCGGCTCCACCCCCGGATCGACGTCGAGGTGATCGTCAAGAACACCGCCCTCAACCTGCTGCGGCGCGAGGCGGACATCGCGATCCGACTGGGCCGCCCCCGCCAGCAGATGGAGCTCGTCACGCGTCGCGTCGGCGAGCTCGTGCTCGGCCTCTACGCCTCGCGCGCCTACCTCGAAGAGAACGGCGAGCCCGGAACGCTGGACGACCTGGCGGCGCATACGGGCATCGCCTTCGACGAGGCCGAGATGTACACCGGTGCGGGATCGTGGGTCGAGTCCATCCTGGGCGACGCGCACGTCGCCTACCGGGCGAACACACTCAGCGCCCAGCGTGCAGCCATCCGGGCGGGCGTCGGCATCGGTCCCCAGACGTGCATGATCGCGGCGGAAGATCCCGAGCTGGTCCGCGTGGTGCCGGAGGTGGAGGTCCGGCTCGAGATCTGGCTCGTCACCCACCCCGGCCTGCGCCGCACCGCGCGCGTGGGCGCGGTCTTCGACTTCCTCGCCGAGCGACTGAGCGCCTCCGCCCCGCTCCTGGCCGGGCAGGGACGACCGCCGGAGTAGCGCGACGGGCGGGCGGGGTCGGGCCTGGATCCCGGCGGCCTCGGGTCAGGGCCTGGGTCAGGGCTTAGCGACGACCTGCGGCGGCTCCCGCCCTTCCTCCAGCTTGCGGGCCTCGCGGTCGAGTGCGGCCTGTCCCCCGGACTGCTGGGCGTTCACGGTGGCGAGGATCGCATCGAGCTCCGCACCGCTGGGCTCCCGCACGCCCGGGATCCAGACGAAGAGCTGGTCGCTCTTCTCGCTGTAGAAGCCCGGGGCCGGGCGTTCGTCGGTCAGGTAGACCAGGTCGGAGTCGATCGCGTAGGTGATCACCGTCCCGTTCGCGCTGGGCTCCTTCAGGGCCGCGGCCTCCTCCAGCCAGGCATCGACCTCGGCGTCGGCCTCCTTGGGACCCGGGACCCACAGGAAGCGGTCTCCCTGCTTCCGTGCATGGACCTGTTGGGGCGCCCAGGGGGTCGCGTATGCGACGACCTCGGGCGTGACCTCGTACATCAGGACCGGCGCCGAGCTCACCCGGGCCTCGCCGGAGACCCCCGAGCCGCCGCCCTCGCCGAGCGAGATGGTGGTGTGGATCACCGTGACGTTGCTGCAGCCGTAGATCGGGGTGCCGTAGCGACTGCTCCAGGTCTGCACGCTGCCGGCGGGGCACGAGTACCAGCCGTAGTAGTAGGGCGCCCAGTAGTACGGGTAGTCGTCGTAATCGTCGTAGTCGACGTAGACCCGGCCGCCCGTGCAACGACCGTCCCGGCAGTGGGCGCCCCCGGCCACCACGCCGTCGCCGTCGGTGGCCGCCCGCCCCACGTAGACATCGTCTCCGTCCTTTACGACGGTGCGACCGGCTGCGCCCTGCTCGCCCGCGATCCCGCCCTGGGCCACGAAGCCGCCGTCGGTCCTCTCGATGGAGCCCCTTCGCTCGACGGTCTCGCCCCCGGCCGTGGTCACCTCCCGCGAGCGCTCCACGCTCTGGACCTGACCGTCCTCGACCCGGACCCGGGAGCTGCGACTTCCCGAGGCGCCGGAGGTCGATTCCCACGAGCCCTCCCGCGACAGGCCGTCCTCGTCGCGGGTGACAGTGGTATTCCAGTCGACGGTCTCTCCACGCCGCGTCTCGAAGCTGCCCTCGCGCGAGCGGGAGCCCTCGCTCCAGGTCGGGCTCGTCTCGCCGCTGCGCCGCGCCGGCTCGGCGGACCCGCTGCGGCTTCCCCAGCCG
>JANQSB010000304.1 GCA_028284295.1 Myxococcota bacterium
CTCTTGCGCGCGGGCTTGCTGGACGCCGCCGCATCCGGTGCCTTCGCGACCGGCGCCGCTTCCTCGTCGCCACCGCAGCCGAGAAGCCCCGCACCGAAGAGCAGCGCCGGGACCAGCCCGGCGAGCACGACGCGGCGGATCACTTGACGCTGATCACGACCGGCGACGTGAACTTGACGCGACCGGACTTTCCGCCGTAGCCGCCCAGGGGCTGCTTGCCGTAGACCGGATGCTCGCTCGAGCCGAGCTTCGTGGCCTTCTCGGTGCCATAGAAGTAGACGCCGACCAGCGGGTAGTCGCCGGGACGGTCCGGAGCCTGCAGCGTGTAGATGACCTTCGACTTGGCGTACTTGCCGGCCAGCGGGTCCGAGCTGACGCCCGAGACGTTCACGTAGGTGACCTTGCGGCCCATGCGTGCCGGACGACCGTCGAGCCAGCCGCTCTGGGGCTTGCCGTCGGGGCCGATGATGGTGGGCGGCCCGACCACGGCCCAGCCCGCCGACGAGGCGGGACGTGCGTACCAGCGATGGGCGCGGTCCACCAGACCGACGCCGACCACCGGACCGGCGCCGCCCGTGACGGTGAGGGTGACGTTGAAGCTCTCGCCGGCCTTGACCTGGGGCGGGAAGTCGCCGACCTCGATCTGCGAGTTCGCATCCACCGTCTGGAGCTGCTGGGCGAGTGCCGCCCGGTCCGACTCGGCCAGCTTGTCGTAGGGCTTCTGACCCTGGAGGATGGCGGCCAGGTGCTTGTTGGCGGCCAGCTCCTTCTCGGCCCGCGGCCCGGCCCCCTCCAGCGCCTCCGCGCTCAGCGAGGAGTGGCAGGCGGCGCAGAAGGGCGCGACGTCCGTGACGAAGTCCGGCGTCCCGCCCGGGTAGGCGCTCACGGCGGCCGGTGCCGCGACGATCCAGGCCACGGCGATCCATGCGAGGCCGCGTGCAGTCATTGCTTTCCCCCTCCTCGGGCCGGAGAGCGGCCCCTCGATCCGTCACTCGAACTCGGAATGGCACTCCGCGCATCGCTCCCTCACGTGCGCGGGGTGCAGATGGTACAGGTCTTCCAGCCCTCCGGGCTCGTGGGAAAGATGACACTCGACGCACGCCATGCCGAGTGCGGCGTTGTGGACCGACAGCGCGTGGAAGGGTGGGTTCGGCTCCGCCGCCGCCGCTTCGGACTCCTGGAAGTCGGGGTGACACTGTCGGCAGTCGTCGTCCCAGAGCGGCCAGGCCATCTCGGTCGGCTCGTCGAAGTGCCCGACCAGCCACCAGAAAGCGTCCTTGGCGGCCAGGGCCTTGGTGCGCGCCCGGCCGACCAGCCCCACCCCCCCGTGGCAGTCGATGCAGCGGAATGCCGCCTCGGCCGCGGGCCGCGTCGGATGCAGCGCCGCCGCGTGGAGACCCGCCAGGCTCGCCACCGGCCGGGTGTCGTAGTCGCGGCGGATCTCGATGTGCAGGGGAACGCCCGGCTCGAGATGGCAGGCGTTGCAGAAGTCGTCGTCCTGCTCGAGCCAGTCCGTGCCGAACCAGCCGACCGGCGCCAGGACCGCGCCGGCAATGGCTGCGAACAGGAGCCAACGCATCGCCCGGGTCGCCCTCACGCCGAAGGGAGTCTCGCACATCGGCTACGCTCAGCCGACCCGGTGCACCCCGGCACCGGGCGCAATCGCGCGCATTCGAAGAGGAAGGTCGACATGGGTACGGAGATCGGACGACTCGGCGTCTGGAGTTGGCTCGACGCGTTCTCGGCACCGGAGGCGGCCGACTTCGCCCGCCGGATCGAGGGTTGGGGCTACTCGGCGCTGTGGATCCCCGAGGCGGTGGGACGCGATCCCTTCGCGCTGATCGGATACCTGAGCGCGCAGACCGAGCGACTCGTCCTCGCCACGGGCATCGCGAACATCTACGCGCGCGACGCCATGACCCTGAAGGCGATCCACAAGACCATCTCCGAGATGGCACCGGGGCGTTTCGTGCTGGGCCTCGGGGTCTCTCACGAGCATCTCGTCTCCCGGACCCGGGGCCACGAGTACAAGAAGCCGCTCACCACCATGCGCAACCACCTCGACGCCCTCGAGTCGGCCCTGTACATGGGCACGGAGCCCAAGGAGGACGCGCCTGTCGTGCTGGCGGCCTTGCGCGACCGCATGCTGGGCCTGGCCGCCGAGCGCACCCGCGGCGCCCACCCCTACTTCGTGCCTCCCGAGCACACCGAACGCGCGCGCCGGGTCCTGGGCCCCGACGCCTGGCTCTGTCCCGAGCAGATGGTGCTGCGCGAGACCGACGCCACGAAGGCCCGGGCGGTGGCCCGCGCCAACATGAGGGTCTACATCGGCCTCCCCAACTACCAGAACAACCTGCGCCAGTTCGGATTCGACGACGCCGACTTCCAGGACGGTGGCAGCGACCGGCTCGTGGACGCGATCGTGGCCTGGGGCGACGAGCAGGCCATCGTCGACCGCATCCGGGCCCACCACGACGCCGGGGCCGACCACGTCTGCATCCAGCCCTTCCGCGCGGACGGCTCGCCCGGACCGGACCTGGAGGTCCTGGAAGCCCTGGCCCCTTCCGCCTGAGAGGCGCACCCGAACCCCGAGGTATCGTTGCGAGATGGCGCACATCAACGAGAACTACCAGAAGCTCCAGGCCGGCTACCTCTTCCCCGAGATCGGCAGGCGGGTGCGCGCGTTCGCCGAAGCGAACCCCAGCGCCGAGGTGATCCGACTCGGGATCGGCGACGTCACCCTGCCCCTGGTCCCGGCCGTCACCGCTGCGCTGCACGCCGCCGTCGACGATCAGGGTGCCCGGGCCTACGGCTACGGACCCGAGGGCGGCTACGACTTCCTCGTCGACGCCATCCTCGAAGGCGACTACGCGGCGCGTGGCGTCTCGCTGGACGCCAGCGAGGTCTTCGTGTCCGACGGCAGCAAGCAGGACAGCGGGAACATCCAGGAGATCTTCGGCACGGATTGCCGCGTGCTCGTGACCGACCCGAGCTACCCGGTCTACGTCGACACCAACGTCATGGCCGGCCGCACCGGCGACGGCGACGACAGCGGCATGTACGCGGGCATCCACTACCTGCCCGCGACTGCGGACAACGGCTTCGCGCCGGACCCGCCCGACGAGGCGGTGGACCTCGCCTACCTGTGCTCGCCCAACAACCCCACCGGCGCCGTCATGACGAAGGAAGGCCTGGCGCGCTGGGTGGACTGGGCGCGCGAGCACCACGCGGTGCTGCTCTTCGACGCCGCCTACGACGCCTTCATCCAGGACCCCGCCCTGCCCCGCTCGATCTACGAGATCGAGGGCGCGAAGGAGTGCGCGATCGAGATGCGCTCCTTCTCGAAGCGCGCCGGCTTCACCGGAGTGCGCTGTGCCTACACGGTGGTGCCCCAGGCCCTGCAGGGCACCACCGCCGCCGGCGAGGAGGTGTCGCTCAACGCGCTCTGGTCGCGCCGGCAGTCCACGAAGTTCAACGAGGTCCCCTACCTGGTGCAGCGCGCGGCCGCGGCCGTCTTCAGCGAGGAAGGCGCCGCCCAGACCGCCGAGCAGGTCGCCTACTACATGGAGAACGCCCGCCGGATCCGCGAGGGGCTGCAGGCGGCGCACTTCACCGTGTATGCCGGCGAGCACGCGCCCTACATCTGGCTGCGGACCCCGGAAGGAGTCTCCTCGTGGGACTTCTTCGACCAGCTGCTCGAACGCACCCACGTGGTCGGCACTCCGGGCTCCGGCTTCGGGCCCAGCGGCGAGGGCTTCTTCCGGATCTCGGCCTTCAACTCCCACGACAACGTGGACGAAGCGATCGAGCGCATCCGGAAGGCGTTCGCCTGACGGGACGCGGCGTGCCGCGCGCCGAGCTCGGGGCCTGGGCCGCCCTGCTGGGCGCGGCGGGTCTCTTCTCGGTCCTCCTGTTCGCCGGGCTCGGGCATCCCCTGCTCTGGAACGACGAGGGCGACACCGCGGTCTTCGCCGAGCGGGTGCTCCGCCACGGCTACCCCAAGGCCCACGGCCAGCCGCCGATCCTCTACAACCTCAAGCCGGAGCGCATCGACCCGGAGAGCGACGCCTATCGCGGCGGGCTCTGGGGCTACTACTACCTGGGCGCCGTGGGCGCGGCGCTGGCCGCGGGCGTCGAAGACGTCCACGCGCGGACCGCGCGCCTCCGACTTCCCTTCGCGGTGGCGGGCTGGCTGGGCGTCGGGATCGCGCTGGCGGCGATCTGGCCCGCGCTGGCGGCGGGAGGACGACGCCAGGGCCTCGTGCTGGCGACGGTCTTCCTGCTGCTCGCTTCGGCGTCCACCTCGCTGCTCCTCCATCTGCGCGAGGCGCGTTGGTACGGGGCGGCGGTGCTGCTGGTCTCGGCGAGCGTGGCCCTCTTCCTGCGCCGTCTGCGCCGTGCCCCTCCTTCCCGGGCGATCCCCGGCCCGCGCGACGTCGCGTCGGCTCTCCCGCTGGCGCTCCTGCTCTTCGCGCTCTTCAACGTCTTCCACCCCGGCTTCTTCGCGACGGTCGCCTCGCTGGGGCTCTTCCTCGTCGCGCGCGCCGTGCGCGGCGGGGCCGACGGCGGCCAGCGATGGCATGCCCTGGCTCGCGACGCGCTGCCGCTGGCGCTGGCCGGCGTCGCCGCACTGCCGGTGGCACTCCACTTCGATCTCTTCTCGGTGTCCCTCGACTGGGCGTCGGACCTCTCGAGGTCCGCGCGCGGCTGGGGCGAGAACCTGCGCTTCGTGCTCTCCGGGATGCTGCGCTACGAGCTGCTGGCGCCCGCGCTGGTGGGACGACTCGCCGTCCTGGGCAGCGCGCCCGCGGACGAAGTCGACCCGCGCGAGCGCCGGGCCCGCGAAGCCTCGGCCCTGCTCGCTGGCCTCGTGGTGGTCTGGGTGCTGCTCCTCTCGCGCAGCCCGCTGGTGTGGGAGCGCTACTTCATCGTCCTCTCTCCGGTGCTGATCGCGCTGGTGCTGCTCGATGCCGCGGTGCTGTGGTGGCGCGCGGGTTCGGCCGCAGGCGGAACGGGCCTGCGGGCCGCGCGGCTCCGGATGGCGATCCTCGCCGCGTCGGTGCTGCTCGCGCTCGGAGTCCGCGGGCCGGAGCTGCGGGGCCGGATGGCCGAGATCCTCGTCCCGGTGCAGGGCCCGCTGGACGTGGTGGTGCCCTGGCTGCTGGCCGAACGCGCGCCGACCGAAGCGCTCGTGATCGCCACCAACTACGAGGGCCCCTCCCTCAGCTGGTATCTCGGCAGCCACGTCGTGCTCGGCTACTACGGGGGCAACCTGGAAGCCGACCGCGAGCTCTCGCCCGACGTCCTCTTCGCCAGACCCTGGCCGCGCCGCCAGCAGGAGCTGCTCGCCCTCTACGAAGGCGGAGACTGGGAGCCCGTCCGCTTCGACGTCCGCAACACCCGGACCAACAACATGCCCTCGCTCTGGCTCGGGAGCCCCGGACGCGTCCGCCACCGCTTCGCGACCGAGCGGGCGACGAAGCCGGAAGAGGAGACCGTGCTCTGGGTGCGCCCCACGACGCGAGAGAGGACCGCCGACGAGCCGTCGGGCTAGCCGACGGAGCCTCGCCGGGACTCCGCCTCAAGCATCGATGCGGCGGTACTTGATTCGATGCGGCTGGTCGGCGTCCGCGCCTTTGCGGCGCTTGAAGTCCTTCTCGTAGTCCTGGTAGTTGCCCTCGAACCACTCGACGTGGCTGTCGCCTTCGAAGGCCAGGATGTGGGTGGCGATGCGGTCGAGGAACCAGCGGTCGTGGGAGATGACGACCGCGCAGCCGGCGAAGCTCTCGAGCGCGTCCTCGAGGGCGCGCAGGGTGTCGACGTCGAGGTCGTTGGTGGGCTCGTCGAGCAGCAGCACGTTGCCGCCGCGGGTGAGCAGCCGCGCCAGGTGCACGCGGTTGCGCTCGCCACCGGAGAGCGAGCCGACGAGCTTCTGCTGCTCCGGTCCCTTGAAGTTGAAGGAGCTCACGTAGGCGCGCGACTGGATCTCGCGCTTGCCCACCATCATCAGCTCCTCGCCGCCGCTGATGGTCTCCCAGACGCTCTTCTCCGGGTCGAGGGCGTCGCGACTCTGGTCCACGTAGGCGAGCTTCACGGTCTCGCCGAGCCGCAGCTCGCCGGCGTCGGGCTTCTCCTCGCCGACGATCATCCGGAACAGGGTCGTCTTGCCCGCGCCGTTGGGGCCGATCACGCCGACGATGCCGCCCGGCGGCAGCGAGAACTCGAGGTCGTCGACGAGCAGCTTGTCGCCGTAGGCCTTGCGCAGCCCCTTGGCCTCGACGACCACGTCCCCCAGGCGCTCCGGCACGGGGATCGCGATCTCGACGCGCTCCGGCGCGCGCTCCTGTCCTTCCTGCAGCAGCTTCTCGTAGGCGTTGATGCGCGCCTTGCCCTTGGCCTGCCGCGCCTTGGGGGCCATCCGGATCCAGTCGAGCTCGCGCTGCAAGGTGCGGGCGTGGGCACTGGCCTGCTTCTCCTCGACCTCGAGACGCTTGCTCTTCTGCTCCAGCCAGGACGAGTAGTTGCCCTCCCACGGAATGCCGCGGCCGCGGTCGAGCTCGAGGATCCAGCCCGCCACGTTGTCGAGGAAGTAGCGATCGTGGGTGACCGCCACGACGGTGCCCGGGTACTCGGCCAGGAAGCGCTCGAGCCAGGCCACGGACTCGGCGTCCAGGTGGTTAGTGGGCTCGTCGAGCAGCAGCATGTCGGGCTTCGAGAGCAGCAGGCGGCACAGGGCGACCCGGCGCTTCTCGCCTCCGGAGAGGGTCGCGACGTCGGCGTCGCCCGGCGGGCAGCGCAGCGCGTCCATGGCGACCTCCAGGGTGCGCTCGAGCTCCCAGGCGTCGGCGGCGTCGATCCGGTCCTGCAGCTTGCCCTGCTCCTCGAGCAGGGCGTTCATCTCGTCGTCGTCCATCGGCTCGGCGAACTTCGCGCTGATCTCCTCGAACTGGGTCAGCAGGCCGCGGATCTCGGCGACGCCGTCCTCGACGTTGCCCAGCACGTCCTTCTCGGGATCGAGCTCGGGCTCCTGGGCGAGGTAGCCGATCTTGAGCCCGGGGGCGGGACGCGCCTCGCCCAGGAACTCGGTGTCGACCCCCGCCATGATGCGCAGCAGGGTGCTCTTGCCGGCGCCGTTGTGGCCCAGGACGCCGATCTTGGCGCCCGGGAAGAAGGACAGGCTGATCCCGTCGATGATCGTGCGGCCCTCGCCGACGACCTTCCGCAGATCGTGCATGGTGAAGACGAACTGGTGCGCCACGGGACGGGCTCTCCTGTGTTGGCTGCGCGGGAACGCTTCGGCGCCCCGGCTCTGCGTTTGCGGGTGTGCGGCTGACGGCGGCGCCGGGAGGGACGGACTGGTGGAACCGCGCGCGCCGGGACTCTCGACCCCGACACGAGTCTAACGAAGAAGCTCGATCAGGCTCGACGTATCGAGCCGGCCGCCGCCCCGCTCCTGCAGCCGAGCGTAGAAGCCGTCGACGAGCTCGCTGAGGGGCAGCTCCAGCCCCAGGGCGCGGGCCTCGCCGAGGGCGATGGCGAGGTCCTTGCGCATCCAGTCGACCGCGAAGCCGAAGTCGAAGCGGCCCTCGTGCATCGTGCCGGCGCGGTTGTCCATCTGCCAGGACTGCGCGGCGCCCTGGGAGATGACCTCGACCACGCCCGGGACGTCCAGGCCCGCCAGCTCGGCGAAGCGCAGCCCCTCCGAGAGCCCCTGGAGCACCCCCGCGATGCAGATCTGGTTGACGGCCTTGGTGAGCTGGCCGGCGCCGGCTTCGCCCATCAGACGGTGCTTCTTCGCGTAGACGTCGAAGAGGCCGGACACGAACGCGTATGCGTCGGACGCGCCGCCGACCATGACGGTCAGCTGCCCGTTCTCGGCGCCCGCCTGGCCCCCGGAGACCGGAGCATCGAGGAAGCCGACGCCCCGAGCGGCCGCGGCCGCAGCGATCTCGCGGGCGATCGTCGGGGACGCCGTGGTGTGGTCCACCAGGATCGCGCCGGCCTCGAGCACCCCCAGTGCGCCACCGGTCTCGAGAACCACCTGCCGGAGGTCGCGTTCGTCTGCACGGGCAACGACGACGACCTGCGGCAGGTGGT
>JANQSB010000333.1 GCA_028284295.1 Myxococcota bacterium
GAGTCGCTCCCCGACCGACGCGGGCGCGTCCGCGTGAGGACCGGCAGCGCCACGATGGTGGTGGCCGCCGACCAGCTGCGCGCCGTCGCGCAGGCTCCGGACGCGGGACGAAGGACGACGCGCGGCCGGGTGCGCGTCGAGCGCGCCGAGCACTCCGAGAGGAACGCGCGCTCCCAGCCGCCGGCGGGAGGCGGCACCCTCCACTGCGACCTGCGTGGCCTGCGGGTCGAAGAGGCACGCGACCGCATCGGCGAGGCCCTCGACCGGGCCCTGGCCGACGAAAGGGCTGCCGTCGAGTTCGTGCACGGGGTGGGCACCGGTGCCCTGCGACGGACGGTGCGGGAGGAGCTGGCCGCCTCACCCTTCGTGTCCGACCTGCAGAGCGGCGACCCCGATCACGGCGGTGACGGCGTCACGACCGCCATCCTCGGCCGCTGAACTACGCGGGCTGTCCGACCGTCAGGTCCTGCACCACGGCCTCCGCGGCCCGAGCCCCGGAAGCGACCGCGTCCTCGAAGCGCGGGCCCGAGAGGTAGTCGCCCGCGAAGTACAGGCGGCGACCGAGCGCGCGCCGGTCCTGCTGGACGCGCTGGAAGCGCGCGAGTGCGTTGTAGGCCCCGACCTCGAAACGCGGGACGCCGACCGGGTCGCGATGCAGCCGCTGGAATCGCCGCGTCGTGGCGACGCGAGGCAGCAAGCGCTCGAGCGCGGAGAGAAGCGCCTTCTCGACCTGCTCGTCGGGGTCGTTCGCGCGCAGCTCGGCGAATCGCTGGCTGGCGACCGCCGTCACCAGGCCGCTGCCTTCCGGCGCGCGCCCGCCCGGGACTCCGGGCTCGACGAGCATCGCCTCGATGCCACAGCCCGACGCCTCGCCCTCGACGTGCGGAATCCGCACCAGCTGCGGCAGGCCGGTGAGCGGGCGCTCGGTGGCGACCGCGAGCGCGACCCGCGGGCCGAATCGGACCGCGGCCAGGAAGTCGCGCTCGGCCGGCGTGACCGCGCTCGCGGCGATGCGACCGGCCTCGGCCGCCGGGGTCGTCAGGACCAGGGCGTCGACCTCGAGCACCGCGTCCGCACCCGTACCTTCCGGCCCACTGCATTCGAGGGCCAGCCGCCCTCCGTCGAGCTCCTTGAGCTGCCGGGCTCGCAGTCCGGTCCGGACCTCCAGGGTCGCGGCGACCCCGTCCGCCAGCTCCCCCAGGCCCGAGGGTGCGATCCCCAGGCGACCGGCGCCGCGTCGACTCTGCTGCCAGTGCAGCAGGAACGCCACCCGCGACAGCTCGTGCGGGTCGCCGAGGGTCTCCGCGGCGGCACGCGGAGCGACGAAGTGCTCCCGGACGCTCGCGCCCAGGTACAGGTCGGCCCAGTCCCGCACGCTGCGGAAGTCGAGCGCCGCCGCCCGTTCGGGATGGACGGGATCGAGCAGGGGCGCATAGCGGTCCATCAGGCGCGGCAGTCGCAGGAGCCGGAAGCGGTCCCGCAGCCGGACGCCCGGTGTCCGCGCGATCTCTCCCAGACTGCGCGCGTCGCACGGCACGATCCGCCCGCGATGGAGCTGCGCCGAGGCCACGGGTCGCAAGGGGAGCAGACTCTCGGAGAGCGAGCACTCCCGCGCCCAACGAAGCAGGCTGGCGTCCTCGTAGCCGACGAGCTGCAGCGTGCGGTCGAGACTGAAGCCGTCCCGGGAGTCGAGCACGGCCTTGCCGCCGACCCGGTCTCCCGCCTCGACCACCACCACCCGTGCGCCAGCGGCGGCGAGCGCGCTGGCGGCACGCAGCCCGGCCAGGCCGGCGCCGACGACCGCGACGGTCCGGTCCCGGAGTCGACCGCGGGTGGGGGGAGCAGGATGGGCGCTCACGTTCAGCCGTCCTCGGCCCGCCAGGCCTCGAGACCGGCGATCACGTCGTGCAGCGTCTCGAACCAGGTGAAGGGCTCGCCGCACTCCTGGAGCGCCGGGCCCAGGGTGTCCTTCTCGCCGCGCCGGGCGAAGGTGAGATCGGCCGCGCGCGCGCCGCACAGGTCCGAGACCCGGCCGTTCCCGATGTGGACGCAGAACGCGTCGGGACGTGTCC
>JANQSB010000344.1 GCA_028284295.1 Myxococcota bacterium
AAGTCGCGCCCCCGACGCTGCCCGCCGTGGCGGCGCCGCCGCCTCCGCGCGAGGGATCGAGCTTGCCCGAGGCCGGTGAGCCGGCAGCGCCGGCGGCCCGCGCTCCCGCTCGGTCGGGCTTCGCCGTGCAGGTGGGCGCCTTCTCGAACGCCGCTGCGGCCGACGAGGTGCGCGGCAAGCTGGAGCGAAAGGGCTTCGAGAGCTACGTCGTGTCGGCCCGCGAGTCGGGCGACGGAAAGTGGCGGGTGCGGGTCGGGCCCGTGGCGTCGCGATCCTCCGCCGACGCCCTGGCGGGTCGACTGAAGTCCGAGGAGCGGCTGCCAACCTGGGTCCTCTCGGAAGGAGGGCGGTGAGTCCGGCCCCCGGAGCGGCGCTCGTGGGCGCGGCTCCGGGCCGACTCCGGGTCGAATCATGGCACTCCGCTACGTGGTCACCGGGTCCCGGGGGCAGCTCGGGCGCTGTCTCGTGCGCAGGTTGTCTGCCGGAGAGGGCGGCGCCGAGCTGGCCGCGGCGTTCTCCCACGCCGAGCTCGACATCTCGGACGAGGCGGCGGTGGCGTCCGCCCTCGCGGAGCTTCCGGGAGGAGCGCCCGCCGTCCTGGTGAACGCGGCAGCCTACAACCAGGTGGACGCTTGCGAAGGGGAGGGCGCGGACGACGCCGTCCGGATCAATGGCGAGGCGCCGGGCGGGCTGGCACGGGTCTGCGAGGCCGTCGGAGCGCGGCTGGTGCATGTCTCGACCGACTACGTCTTTCCGGGCGACGCGCGCGAGCCGATCCCGGAGGACGCCCCGCCGTCGCCCCGTACGGCCTACGGGCGCAGCAAGCTGCTGGGCGAGGAGCGTGTGCTCGCGAGCTCGGAACGGGCGCTGGTGGTCCGCACCAGCTGGGTCTTCGGTCCCGGGCGGAACTTCGTCGGAGCGATCCTGCGACAGGCGCGTCTGCGAAGGACCGGCGAGCTGACGGGCCCGCTTCGCGTGGTCGATGACCAGCGCGGTCATCCCACCTACGCGGACGACCTGGCCGGGGGCATCCTGGCCCTGGCCGGCGCTCTCGAGGAGTCGGGAGAGGCGGGAGGGATCTTCCACCTGTGCAACGGGCCCGACGAGCGGGAGCCCGCGCCGATCACCTGGTGGGACTTCGCCCGGGCCCTGCTCGACCTGCAAGGGTACCCCGAGCTCCAGATCGACCGCATCTCCACCGCAGAGTCCGGCGCGGCGGCCCCGCGCCCGGCATACTCCGTCATGGGCTGCGAAAGGGCCGCCGGGCTGGGAGTCCGGCTCCGCAGCTGGCGGCAGGCACTGACCGCCTATCTGGCGTCGCCCGACCTTCGCGTCACCCTCGAGCTGCAAGATCCCGCCGCCCTGGATGCGGCCCCCCAGGCTTCTGCATGAGCATCGAACCCGAGCGCATTCGAAACTTCTGCATCATCGCGCACATCGACCACGGCAAGAGCACCCTCGCGGACCGACTGCTGGAGGCCACGAACGCGCTCACCGACCGCGAGCGCAAGGACCAGTTCCTCGACAACATGGATCTGGAGCGCGAGCGGGGCATCACGATCAAGGCCCAGACCGTTCGCATGCTCTACCGGGCCGCCGACGGAAACGACTACCTGCTCAACCTGATCGACACCCCCGGCCACGTCGACTTCGCCTACGAGGTGTCTCGGGCGCTGGCCGCCTGCGAAGGGGCGCTGCTGGTGGTCGACGCGGCCCAGGGTATCGAGGCGCAGACCCTGGCCAACACCTATCTGGCCGTCGATGCCGACCTCGAGCTGATTCCGGTCCTGAACAAGATCGACCTGCCGGCGGCCGATCCGGATCGGGTCGCACAGGAGATCGAGGACATCGTCGGTCTCGACGCCAGCCGGGTCCTCCACGTCTCGGCCAAGGACGGCAGTGGCGTGAGCGAGCTGCTCGAGGCGATCGTGGAGCGCATCCCCCCGCCCACGGGCGACCGGGACGCGCCCACCCGCGCCCTGGTCTTCGACTCCTGGTTCGACTCCTACGTGGGCGCGGTCCTGCTCGTGCGGGTGATGGAAGGCCGGCTGAGTCGGCGCGACACCGCGCGCTTCATGATCGGCGCGCACGAGCGCGAGATCTCGGAGCTGGCCGTGCTGGAGCCGGCCCGGCGGGACGTCTCCACCCTCGAGGCCGGTGAGGTCGGCATCGTCGTCGCGGGCATCAAGACCCTCTCCGACGTCAAGGTGGGCGACACGCTCACGACGCTCAAGAACCCGGCGACCGAGCCGCTGCCGGGCTTCCGCGAGACCAAGCCCATGGTCTTCGCGGGTCTCTACCCGGTCGACGCCGAGGACTACGAAGACCTGAAGGTTTCGCTCGAGAAGCTCAAGCTCAACGACGCCTCCTTCGCCTACGACCCCGAGACGAGCGCCGCGCTCGGCTTCGGCTTCCGCTGTGGCTTCCTGGGCTTCCTGCACGCGGAGATCATCCAGGAACGCCTGGAGCGCGAGTACGACCTGGATCTGATCACGACCGCTCCGACGGTGCGCTACCGCGTCGTGCCCAAGGACGGCGAGCCCTTCGAGATCGAGACTCCGGCGGCCCTGCCCGACCCGAACGACATCGACCGCATCGAGGAGCCCGTGATCCGGGCGACCATCCACGTGCCGTCGGATCACCTCGGCGCGGTGATCGGGCTCTGCCAGGAGCGGCGCGGTCGTCAGGCCGGGATGACCCAGCACGGCAATCGCGTGCAGGTCGAATACGACCTGCCCCTGGCCGAGGTCGTCACGGACTTCCACGACAAGATCAAGAGCGTCACCCGCGGCTACGGGTCCTTCGACTACGACCTCCGGGGCTACGAGCCGGGCCAGCTCGTGAAGCTCGACATCCTGGTCAACGGAGACCCGGTGGACGCGCTCTCGCTGATCGTCCATCGCGACCACGCCTACGCGCGCGGCAACGAGCTGACCCGGAAGCTGAAGGAGTTCATTCCCCGACAGCAGTTCCAGGTGGCCATCCAGGCTGCCATCGGCTCTCGGGTGATCGCGCGCACCTCGGTCAAGGCCCTGCGGAAGAACGTGACCGCCAAGTGCTACGGGGGCGACATCACGCGCAAGCGGAAGCTGCTCGAGAAGCAGAAGGCGGGGAAGAAGCGCATGAAGCGCGTGGGCTCGGTCGAGATCCCGCAGGAGGCCTTCCTCGCGGCGCTGCGACTGGGCGAGGAGTAGAGGAGTCGAGATGGCGTCGCCGGAGCACGAGTCCACTGGCGAGGAGGAGACCGCCCCGACCGCGCTGGCGCGGGTCTGGGACCAGGTCAGTACCCTCGCCGTGGCGATCGCGATCGCCCTCGCCATCCGCATCCTGCTCGTCGAGCCCTTCCGCATCCCGTCGGAGTCGATGCTCCCGACCCTGCTGATCGGAGACCACCTCTTCGTCAACAAGCTCGCCTACGGGCCGAAGATCCCGTTCACGGATTGGCGCTTGCCGGGATGGCGGGACCCCGAGCGCGGGGACGTGGTCGTGTTCACGGTGGCGCGGAGCGAGGAGCGGGGCGTGCCGCGGATCTACCCCGCGGACCAGCGGCCGGAGCTGCCGCGCGACGACTTCGTCAAGCGTATCGTCGGCCTGCCCGGGGATCGGATCGAGATCCGCCGAGGTCGGGTCTTCGTCAACGACGAGCTCGTCGAGGTGATCGAGACCGACACGGTGTTCGAGGACGAGGCCGGAAACGGGCTCGCGATCCAGCGCGAGCGGCTCGGCGATTGCGAGCACGCCGTGCTCGACGATCCGCGCCTGGCCGGCATCCGCAAGGCGCCGCTCGTGATCCCGGACGGGCGCTACTTCATGATGGGCGACAATCGGGATCACTCGAACGACAGCCGGGTGTGGGGAACCGTCCGCTTCGAGGAGATGCAGGGCCCGGCCTTCGTGCTCTACTGGTCGTGGGACGTGAACGGGAACTTCCTGCAGTTCCTGAACCCCGTGAACTGGTGGAACGCCGACAAGCGCTGGAGTCGGATCTTCTCCCGGGTCCGCTGCATCCGTCCCGGGGAGAGCCTGGCGGAGGTGGGGGTTCGGGGCGAGGTGGCGGGCGGACCGCGGGCCGGCGCCACCGAGGGCAGCTGATCCGACCCGCGGACGCGGGCGGAGAAGCGCCCGAGATTGACGCCGCCGGGTCGCGCCGATATGCTGCGCGCGGTCCGGATCCCGGATCGCCCTTTTAACTTCGTCCTGTGAGGCGAGGAAAGGTGCGCCCTTGACGCCCCCCGAGAATCCCGGCGCGACGAGCGCCGATGGCCCTGAAGCCCTCGCGTCCCACCGGGACGGGGAGAAGGGCGGCGTGGTTCCCGCGGCTCCTGCAGAAGGTGGCGTGACGGGGACCCGGCTCCTCGACGACGTGGCGATCCGACGGGCGCTGATGCGCATCGCCCACGAGATCGTCGAGCGCCACGAGTCCCTCGCGGAGCTCTACCTGGTCGCCATTCCAAACGGTGGTGTACCGCTGGGCCGGATGCTCGTCGAGAACCTCGAGAAGCTGAGCGGCGTGCAGGCGCCTCTCGGCATCCTCGACACCACCCTGTACCGGGACGACGTCCAGGGCACCGCCGAACGGCCGCCGCTGCGGGTCACCGAGATGCCGTCGTCGGTGGACGATCGCGTGGTGATCCTGGTCGAGGACGTGGTCAACACCGGGCGGACGATCCGCGCCGCCATGGATGCCCTGATGGACTTCGGCCGACCCCGGGCCGTGCAGGTCGTCGCGCTGGTCGACCGGGGCCGGCGGGAGCTTCCCATCAAGATCGACTTCGTGGGCAAGAACATCCCCACCCAGCCGGGCGAGTCCGTGGAGCTGGTGGGGGAGGGCGGCCAGCTCGAAGGGGCCCTGGAGGTCCTGCTCGAACGGTCCGGGGCTCCCGGCAGCCGTGCGGGTGTCGGCACGCCTGGCGGCGACTCCAGCAAGGGGGTGGGCTAGCGAATGCTCGGGAAGGACCTGCTCGGCATCGAGGACCTGGAGCGACCGGAGATCGAGCGCATTCTGGAGACCGCGCAACGGATGACGGAGATCGGCACCCGCGACGTGAAGAAGGTGCCCACCCTTCGGGGCCGAACCGTCGTCAACCTCTTCTTCGAGCCGTCCACACGCACCCAGACCAGCTTCGAGATCGCGGGGAAGCGTCTGGCGGCGGACGTCGTCAACTTCTCGACCGCGGGCTCGAGCCTGTCCAAGAAGGAGAGCATCCTCGACACGGCGAAGACCCTGGATGCCATGGACCCGGACTGCGTGGTGGTCCGCCACAAGGTGGCCGGTGTCCCCAAGCGCATTGCCGACGTGCTCGAGGCGCCGGTCATCAACGCGGGGGACGGCGCCCACGAACATCCCAGCCAGGCCCTGCTGGACATGCTCACCGTCTTCCAGCAGAAGGACCGTCTCGACGGGCTCACCGTGGCCATCATCGGCGACATCGCGCACTCCCGGGTCGCGCGCTCCAACATCTACGGCTTCGGCAAGATGGGAGCCGAGGTGCGAATCGCCGGGCCGCCGACCATGCTGCCCGCGGACGTCGAGACCCTGGGCGTCAAGGCCTACTGCTCGCTGCGTGAGGTCCTGGATGGCGCCGACGTGGTGATGGCGCTCCGCATCCAGCGCGAGCGCCTGGAGGGGGCCTGCTTCCCGAGCGTGCGGGAGTACGCGGCGACCTTCGGACTCGATCGCGCCAAGCTCCGCTACGCGAAGGACGACGCCATCGTCATGCATCCGGGTCCGGTCAATCGGGGCGTCGAGCTCTCCCACGACCTCGCCGACCACCGGCCGAGTGTGATCCTCGACCAGGTGCGAAACGGAGTCGCGCTGCGGATGGCGCTTCTCTATCTGATCTCGGGCCGGCCGCGCACGCGAGCCGAGAGCCCCCAGGAGTAGTGGAGTTGGCGAGACTGCTGATCCGCGGGGGGCGTGTCCTCGACCCCTCGAGTGAGCGTGACGAGCGCGCCGACCTCCTCGTCCAGGACGGCTCGATCGCGGACGTCGGGCCCGACCTCGAGGTGCGGGGCGCCGAGGTGGTGGACGCCGACGGCTGCTGGGTGGCTCCCGGCTTCATCGATCTGCACACGCACCTGCGCGAGCCGGGCCAGGAGTACAAGGAGGACCTGGGCTCCGGGGGACGCGCGGCAGTGGCCGGAGGCTTCACCTCCGTCACCTGCATGGCCAACACCGACCCGGTGAACGACGACCCGGCGGTCACGGAGTACATACTGAACCGCGCACGGACGGATTCGCCCGCGAAGGTGTTTCCGATCGCGGCGGCGACCCTGGGGCTCGACGGCGAGGTGATGACCGAGATGGCCGCGTTGGCGGCGGCGGGCGCCGTCGCCTTCAGCGACGACGGCAGGACCATCTCGGATGCGGGCGTCATGCGACGGGTGCTCGAGTACTCGAAGCTCGTGGACGTGCCGGTGGTGGTGCACGCGGAGGACTGCGCCTTGCGGGGCGACGGCGTCGTCAACGAGGGCCCCGTGTCCACCCGCCTGGGGCTGCCCGGAAATCCGTGCCTGGCCGAGGACATCCTGGTGGCCCGCGACCTGATGCTCACGGAGCTGACCGGCGCTCGCCTGCACGTCGCGCACATCTCCTCGGCCGGCTCCGTGGAGCTGGTGCGACAGGCCCGGGAGCGCGGGCTGTCGGTCACCGCCGAGGTCACGCCCCACCACCTGACGCTCACCGACGAGGCGACGCTCGGCTACGACACGAACACCAAGATGGCGCCGCCGTTGCGCTCGGTGGTGGACGTGGAGGCCTGCCGCAAGGCGTTGTCCGAAGGAGTCATCGATGTCGTCGCGACGGACCACGCCCCGCACGCCGTACACGAGAAGGAGGTCGACTTCGCGGATGCGCCGCCGGGCGTGCTCGGCTTCGAGACGGCCTTCGGCGTGGTGATGGACCTGGTGCGGGAAGACGAGATCTCGCCGCTGGAGCTGATGAGACGCATGTCCACGAACGCGACGCGCATCATGAAGGTGCCGGGCGGGAGCCTGGCTCCCGGCAGTCCGGGCGACGTGGTGATCCTCGATCCCGAGCGACGCTGGGTCTACGACCCCGCCAAGGGCTACTCGAAGAGCCGGAACTCTCCCTGGGCGGGCCAGGAGCTGACGGGTCGCGTGGTGGCCACGGTGGTGGACGGCCGCCTGGTCTACCACTGCGATCGGGGGGTGCTGGTCCCGTGAGCACGCCGACGCCTCCCAGAACGGCTCGCCTCGCGCTGGCCGACGGCACCGTCTTCCGCGGCCTGGCCTTCGGTGCCGAGGTCGTGCGGAGCGGTGAGGTGGTCTTCAACACCTCCATGACCGGCTATCAGGAGATCCTGACCGATCCCTCCTACGCGGGGCAGATCGTCACGATGACCTACACGCAGATCGGGAACGTCGGCGTGAACCGGCAGGACGAGGAGTCCGCCCGGCCCTATCTCGAAGGTTTCGTGGTCAAGGAGCTCTTCGACGAGCCCAGCAACTGGCGCGCCGAGGGCGGGCTGCACGAGTACCTCGTGCAAAGCGGGGTTCCGGGGCTTTCGGGAGTCGACACGCGCTCGCTGGTGCGCCGCATTCGAGATCACGGCGCCCAGGTCGGTGTGATCAGCACCGACCCGGCCGTGCAGGACGACGCCGACCTCGTCGAGCGGGCGCGGCAGGCGCCGGGTCTGGACGGACGCGACCTGGTCGCCGAGGTGAGCTGTGGCGAGCCCTATGTCTGGAAGGAGGGGCTCTGGCCCGGGATCGCGGGACAGGTCCCCCGGGCCATGCGACCGAGTCCGCCGCTGAAGCTCGTGGCCTACGACTTCGGCATCAAGCGCAACATCCTGCGTCTCCTGGTCGAGCACGGCTTCGACGTGGAGGTGGTGCCCGCGACCACCTCCGCGGCGGATGCACTGGCCCGGAAGCCCGATGCCATCTTCCTGTCGAACGGACCCGGAGACCCGGAAGCGGTTCAGGGGGTTCGGGACACCGTGCGCGAGCTCTCCTACGAGAAGCCCCTGTTCGGGATCTGCCTGGGGCATCAGATCCTGGGTCTGGCGTTGGGGGGCCGCTGCGAGAAGCTCAAGTTCGGTCACCACGGCGGCAACCAGCCCGGGAAGGACCTGGCGACGGGGCGGGTCGCGATCTGCGCCGAGAACCACGGCTACGCGGTCGATCCGGACTCCCTGCGCGGCGCCGGGGAGCCCGTCGAGATCACTCATGTGAACCTGAACGACGACACCATCGAAGGCCTGGCCCACAAGGAGAGGCCCGTCTTCTCGGTGCAGTACCACCCCGAGGCGTCGCCCGGCCCGCACGACGCCTCCTTCTTCTTCAGTCGTTTCCGATCGATGGTCGAGCGGAGTCGTGCGGGGGAGCGCGTGACCGGTGCGCAGATCGCGCGCGAGGCCGCGACCCCCGAGCCGAGCTGACAGCACCCGAGAGGCGAACCTTGCCCAAGCGCGAAGACATCCACTCGATCCTGGTGATCGGATCCGGTCCCATCGTGATCGGCCAGGCCTGCGAATTCGACTACTCGGGGACCCAGGCCTGCAAGGCCCTGCGAGAGGACGGCTACCGGGTCATCCTGGTCAACTCGAACCCGGCGACGATCATGACCGATCCGGAGACGGCGGACCGCACCTACGTCGAGCCGATGACGGTCGAGAGCATCGGGAAGATCATCGAGGCGGAGAGGCCCGACGCGCTGCTGCCCACCATCGGCGGACAGACGGGTCTCACCCTCGCGGTCCTGCTCGACCGGGCGGGCGTGCTCGACGAGTACGGCGTGCAGCTCATCGGCGCCAACCTGGACGCCATCCACAAGGCCGAGGACCGCGATCTCTTCGCCCGCGCGATGAAGGGGATCGGACTGGGGGTCCCACGCTCGGGCCTGGCTCGTTCGCTCGAAGAGGCGCGCGCGGTGCTCGAGAGCACCCTGCTGCCCGCCATCATCCGGCCCAGCTTCACCATGGGAGGCACGGGCGGCAGCATCGCCTTCCACGACGACGAGTTCGACGAGCTGGTGCAGTGGGCGCTCGCCCAGTCCCCGCAGCACGAGTGTCTGATCGAGCAGAGCGTCCTCGGGTGGAAGGAGTACGAGCTCGAGGTCATGCGCGACAACGCGGACAACGTGGTGATCGTGTGCTCGATCGAGAACTTCGACGCCATGGGCGTTCACACCGGAGACTCGATCACGGTGGCGCCGGCCCAGACCCTGACCGATCGCGAGTACCAGGAGATGCGGAACGCCGCCGTCGCCATCATGCGCGAGATCGGCGTCGACACGGGCGGCTCGAACGTCCAGTTCGCCGTCAACCCGGCGAACGGCGAGATGATCGTCATCGAGATGAACCCGCGGGTCTCGCGTTCCTCGGCACTCGCCTCCAAGGCCACCGGCTTTCCCATCGCGAAGCTCGCCGCCAAGCTGGCGGTCGGTTACACGCTCGACGAGATCCGCAACGACATCACGCGCGAGACGCCGGCGAGCTTCGAGCCCAGCATCGACTACGTGGTCACGAAGGTCCCGCGCTTCACCTTCGAGAAGTTCCCGAACGCGGACAGTCGGCTCACGACCCAGATGAAGTCGGTGGGCGAGGTCATGGCCATCGGTCGCACCTTCAAGGAGAGTCTGCAGAAGGCGATCCGCTCGCTCGAGATCGGACACGCCGGCTTCGAGTCGCCCGAAGGTCCTCCGGGAGAGAGCGACGAGGAGGCCTGGGCCCGCCTGTGGAAGTCGATCGACGTGCCGCGCCCCGGCCGGATGTGGGCCCTGATGGAGGTCCTGCGCCGCGGGGGAAGCGTCGAGGAGCTTCACGAGCGCTCGGGCGTGGACCCGTGGTTCCTGAGAAACCTGAGCCAGATCGCGGACTTCGAGCGCGGTCTCGCGGCGGCGGGGGAGGCCGAGCGCGAGGTCTGGCTGCGACCCGCCAAGCAGCTGGGCTTCTCCGACCGACGCCTCGGCTCCCTGTGGCAGATGAGCGAGGACGAGGTGCGCGCGTTGCGGCAGAGCGTCGACGTCCGCCCCGTCTTCAAGCGCGTCGACACCTGCGGCGCCGAGTTCGAGGCGCACACCCCCTACCTCTACTCCACCTACGAGGACGAGTGCGAGTCGGAGCCCACCGACCGCCGCAAGATCATGATCCTGGGAGGCGGGCCCAACCGGATCGGGCAGGGCATCGAGTTCGACTACTGCTGCGTGCACGCGGCCTTCGCGCTGCGCGACGCGGGCTTCGAGACCATCATGGTCAACTGCAA
>JANQSB010000354.1 GCA_028284295.1 Myxococcota bacterium
TGCCCGCCCGCAGCGCGGAAGCGCTGCCGCCCCTCGGGCAGGAACTGCACGGGGCCGACGCCCAGCTGGTCGAAGAGCCGGACGAACTGGTCCTCGACCACGTCGGCGAGGGTCCCGACCACCAGCAGCGACTTCGCGCTCGCCTCTTCGTTCGCCTTCTTCGAAGGGAGGGCGTTCGACATCTCGGGAACCAGGGCCGCGAGACAGCGGTCCTCGCCCTGCGTGAAGGTGGTCTCGATGCCGCTGCCCGAGTAGTGGAGCACGCGCACCCGGCCGCGATGCCCCGCGGAGAGGCGCTCGGCGGCGTTCTGCAGGTCGAGCTTGATGACCTCGGAGGGGCACGAGCCCACCAGGAAGAGGAGCTTGATCTCGGGGCGTCGCTCCAGCAGCTGGTCGACGACCCGGTCCAGCTCGTCGTTGCAGTCTGCCATTCCGGCCAGGTCGCGGTCGTGGAGGATGGCGGTGGCGAAGCGGGGCTCGGCGAAGATCATCACGCCGGCCGCCGACTGCACCAGGTGCGCGCAGGTGCGCGAGCCGACGACCAGGAAGAAGGCGTCCTGGATCTTGCGATGCAGCCACACGATGCCGGTGAGGCCGCAGAAGACCTCCCGCTGTCCGCGTTCTCGAAGCACCTCGAGACCCGCGGCACCGCGGTTCCGCGAGCGAGCCGGCAGCGCGGAGTCGCACGCCGGGAGAGCGCTCACTCGACGAGCCTCAGGTCGGCAGTCCCGGGAAGCGTGGTGGCGCCCTGACGCCGCGCCGCGCGGAGCTTCAGCACGAACTGCGTGGCGTTGATCGCGTAGGCGAGGTAGGCGGCCAGCGCGATTCCCATCTGGCCCTGCGCGGACACGGCTCCGGAGGCGAGCGCCACCAGGTACGCGGTGTGCAGTGCGAGGACGACGATGCTGAACACGTCCTCCCAGAAGAAGGGGCGCGCGAAGAGCCAGCGACCGAAGACCACGCGCTCCCAGATCGAGCCCGTGATCATGATCAGATAGAGAAGGAGGGTCTTGACGACCACGGAGGCCGAGGCGAGCCAGAAGCCCTCCCCCGTCGTCAGGTAGCGGGCCACCAGCCAGAGGCTCACGAGGAAGACCCCGAACTGGAGCGGAGCCAGCACTCCCTGAACGACAGTCCAGCGAGTCTCGTCCCGGCGCGTCCTCTCCTCGGGCGTGTAAAGGGGGGCGGCCACGAGGTCTCGGGGGACACGGGCCTGGAATCGCTCGGCGGACATCGCGCTCCCTTTATCTAGCCAGGAGCACCGTACGTGGGGGCGCAGTGAGTGTCAAGTTTTTTTTACGTAAATAGTGCTTGACATGTGAGGCCACCCCCGGCTATTCCAGATCTCGAGAGGAGATCCGTTCCATGGCCGGAACCCATCCCGGAGCCGGCTCGCTCGCCCCCGCGACGCCCCCGCTCCCCCAGCCCGGTGCGGTGCTCGAGCTGCTGAAGCCGATCACCTGGTTTCCTCCGATGTGGGCTTTTGCCTGCGGGGCGGTCTCCGCCGGGACGGCCCTCGAAGGTCGCTGGCTCGCCATCGTGGCGGGCGTCGCACTCGCCGGGCCCCTCGTCTGTGGCACCAGCCAGGCCGTCAACGACTGGTTCGACCGGGAGGTCGACGCCATCAACGAGCCCGATCGGCCGGTTCCGTCCGGTCGAGTGCCCGGGCGCTGGGGGCTGTACATCGCCATCGCATGGACGCTCCTCTCGCTGGGCGTCGCGTACGCACTGGGACCCTGGGTCTTCGGTGCGGCGGCCCTGGGGCTCGTGCTCGCGTGGGCCTACAGCGCGCCTCCGGCGAGGCTGAAGCGAAATGGATGGTGGGGAAACACCGCGGTTGCCTTCTCCTACGAAGGCATCGCGTGGGTGACGGGGGCGGCGGTGATGCTCGGCGGCGCCCTGCCGGGCTGGCCCATCCTGGCACTGGCCTGCCTCTACAGCCTCGGCTGCCACGGCATCATGACCCTCAACGACTTCAAGTCTGTCGAGGGGGACACCCGGGTCGGCCTGGGCTCCCTTCCCGTGCTCCTGGGTGTGGAGCGGGCGGCCCGACTGGCCTGCGTGACGATGGCGGTGCCGCAGATCGTGGTGGTCGCGCTCCTCTTCGCCTGGGGTCATCCCCTTCATGGGGGGCTGGTGGCCCTCGGCCTGGCGGCACAGCTCGCCCTGATGACCCGCCTGCTCGAACGGCCTCGCGAGCTCGCCCCCTGGTACAACGCCACCGGCATCAGCCTCTACGTGCTGGGCATGATGGTCGCGGCGTTCGCCCTTCGATAGAAATTCCGGGCCGAATGTGTCAAGCTGTCTCGACATCATTGGATGTAACTTTTGAATGACACCTGCCTCGTCGGCATCCATGCTTCCTGAACACGGGAACGCGACGGGCCCCCGATCGCTGGGCGACGAATCGCTGGCAACGGGGCTCGAGACCACAGCGGTGGTGCTGGAGAGTCCCCGGAGCCTGGCGCTCCGGCGGGTGGCCCTCGAGGCCCCGGGCGAGGCAGACGTGGTGGTGGATCTCGAGTGGAGCGGGATCAGCACCGGTACCGAGCGGCTGCTGTTCGGTGGTGACATGCCGGACTTCCCCGGCATGGGATACCCGCTGGTTCCCGGCTACGAGTCGGTCGGCCGGGTCACCCGGGCCGGCCCGAGCTCCGGTCGTCAGATCGGCGAGCGGGTCTTCGTCCCGGGAGCCAGCTGCTTCCGCGACCTGCGCGGGCTCTTCGGCGGCGCGGCCGCCCGTCTCGTCGTGCCCGGGGATCGCGCGCGACCCATTGCGAGCGACCTGGGTGATTGCGGGACCCTGATGGCCCTGGCCGCGACCGCGAGCCACGCCCTCTCGGCGCCGGGGGCGCGACCGCCGGAACTGGTGATCGGTCATGGCGTGCTGGGCCGCCTGCTGTGTCGCCTGGCCGTGCTGCGCGGGGCCGAGCCGCCGGTGGTGTGGGAGCGCGACGCGAAGCGCTGCGATGCCGGCGGTGCCTATGCGGTGATCGACCCTGGCGACGATCCGCGCCGCGACTACGCGGCGGTCTACGACGTGAGCGGCGACCCGTCCATTCTCGATCACGCGATCGCGCGCCTGGCACCGGGCGGCGAGGTCGTGCTCGCGGGCTTCTACAGCGAGCCGCTGCGCTTCGACTTCGCACCGGCCTTCCTGCGCGAGGCGCGCATGAGGGTCGCCGCCGAATGGAAGGACGAAGACCTCGCCGCGGTGCTCGCGGAGGTCGCGTCGGGAGCCCTCGACCTCAGCGGGCTCATCACCCATCGCCGGCCTGCCCGCGAGGCGGCCAGCGCCTACGAGACCGCGTTCACCGATCCATCGTGCTTGAAGATGATCCTCGACTGGAGGGACGACCAATGACAGCCGCCGTAACCGAGTCCCAGGAGGCTCCCGCCGCCGAGCCGCGGGAAACGCAGATCATCGCGATCTACGGCAAGGGCGGCATCGGCAAGAGCTTCGCCCTCGCGAACCTCTCCTACATGATGGCCCAACAGGGTCACAAGGTGCTGCTCATCGGTTGCGATCCGAAGAGCGACACGACCTCGCTGCTCTTCGGCGGTCGGGCCTGCCCCACCATCATCGAGACCTCGGCGAAGAAGAAGTCCGCTGGCGAGCAGGTGCAGGTGGGCGACGTCTGCTTCAAGCGCGACGGGGTCTTCGCGATGGAGCTCGGCGGACCCGAGGTCGGCCGAGGCTGTGGGGGGCGCGGCATCATCCACGGCTTCGAGCTGCTCGAGAAGCTCGGCTTCCACGCCTGGGGCTTCGACTACGTGCTGCTCGACTTCCTCGGCGACGTGGTCTGCGGCGGCTTCGGCCTCCCGATCGCGCGGGACATGTGCCAGAAGGTGATCGTCGTCGGGTCGAACGACCTGCAGTCCCTCTACGTCGCGAACAACGTCTGCTCGGCGGTGCAGTACTTCCGCAAGCTCGGTGGCAACGTCGGTGTGGCGGGGCTGGTGGTCAACAAGGACGACGGCACCGGCGAGGCCCAGGCCTTCGCGGCGGCGGCCGGCATTCCGGTGCTCGCCGCGATCCCGGCGGACGACGACATCCGTCGCAAGAGCGCCAACTACGAGATCGTCGGGCGCCCCGGCTCGACCTGGGCGCCCCTCTTCGAGCAGCTGGCCTCGCAGGTGGCCTCCGCTCCGCCGGTCCTGCCCGCACCGCTGGACCAGGACGGTCTGCTCGGCCTCTTCTCGGGCGAGACGGTCGGTCGCGACGTCGTGCTCGAGCCGGCGACGATCGAAGACATGTGTGGTGCGGAGAGCATCGAGAGACCGTCTCTCGAAGTCATCTACGACAACGTTTGAAGGCGCAACGAAGCATGGACTCATGACGAGCGGTCCGGTCGGAATCGAGAGCGAGCGCGAGCAGCAGAGCCCCCTCGTGGGAGTGGACGGGCAGCCGCCGGCTTCCCCTGTCGCCGAAGGAGTCGGCTGCCACGCCGGCGCCGACGAGCTGCGGCGGGCGGCGGAAGCGGCGGGCAAGAGCGAGACCCTCGAACGCTATGCCGCGGACTACCCCACCGGGCCCCACGACCAGCCGCAGAGCATGTGTCCCGCCTTCGGGTCCCTGCGTGTGGGTCTGCGCATGCGGCGGACGGCGACGGTGCTCTCGGGCTCCGCCTGCTGTGTCTACGGGCTGACCTTCACGTCGCACTTCTACGGGGCCCGGCGCAGCGTCGGCTACGTGCCCTTCAACTCCGAGACCCTCGTCACCGGCAAGCTCTTCGAGGACATCCGCGAGGCGGTGCACCAGCTGGCCGACCCCGAGAAGCTCGACGCGGTCGTGGTCATCAACCTCTGCGTTCCCACCGCCTCGGGTGTCCCCCTGCGACTCCTGCCCCGGGAGATCGATGGCGTCCGGGTGATCGGGATCGACGTGCCGGGCTTCGGGGTCCCGACCCACGCCGAGGCCAAGGACGTCCTGGCCGGGGCCATGCTCGGCTACGCGCGCAACGAGGTCGAAGCGGGTCCCGTACAGGCTCCGCGCCAGGGCTCGAGTGACCGGCCCACGGTCACCCTGCTCGGCGAGATGTTCCCCGCGGACCCGATGGGGATCGCCATGCTGCTCGAGCCGCTGGGACTGGCGGCCGGGCCCGTGGTCCCGACCCGGGAGTGGCGCGAGCTCTACGCGGCCCTGGACGGGGTCGCCGTGGCCGCCGTGCACCCCTTCTACACCGCTGCATGTCGGGAGTTCGAGGCGGCGGGTCGCGAGGTCGTCGGCTCGGCGCCCGTGGGCTACGAGGGCACCGCGGCCTGGCTGGAGTCCGTGGGCAAGGCCTGCGGCGTCTCCAGCGACAAGATCGAGTCCGCCAAGCAGAAGTTCCTGCCCGGGCTGCGCGAAGCCCTGGCCGGGTCCCGCATCGACGGACGCATCACGCTCTCGGGCTACGAGGGCTCCGAGCTGCTGGTGGGACGCCTGCTGGTGGAGAGTGGTGCCCGGGTCCACTACGTCGGGACGGCGCTGCCGCGTACCCCGTGGTCGGCGGACGATGCCGCGTGGCTCGAGGCGCACGGCGTCGAGGTGCGGTACCGGGCATCGCTGGAACAGGACCTGGCGGCGATCCAGGAGTTCGATCCGGACCTCGCCATCGGCACCACGCCCGTGGTGCAGAAGGCGAAGGAGGAGGCGCGGCCCGGGCTCTACTTCACGAATCTGATCTCGGCGCGGCCGTTGATGGGTCCCGCCGGTGCGGGCGCCGTCGCCCAGGTCGTCAACGCAGCCATCTCGGGTCGCACCCGCATGGGCGAGATGCGGAGCTTCTTCGAGGGCGTGGGGCAGGGCGACCAGGCGGGTGTCTGGGAAGAGGTGCCGCCCGACCACACGGACTTCCGGAAGCGCTACGCGCGCAAGCTCGAGCGCGCGCGGAAGACCGGGCAGGACATCGGCTGATGCTCGTCCTCGACCACGACCGGGCAGGAGGCTACTGGGGCGCCGTGTACGTCTTCACGGCGGTGAAGGGGCTGCAGGTCATCATCGACGGACCCGTGGGCTGCGAGAACCTCCCCGTCACGTCGGTGCTGCACTACACCGACGCGCTGCCGCCCCACGAGCTTCCCATCGTGGTGACCGGCCTGGCCGAGGAAGAGCTCGGACAGCACGGAACCGAGTCGGCGATGAAGCGCGCCCACACGACCCTCGACCCGGAGCTCCCGAGCGTCGTGGTGACGGGCTCCATCGCGGAGATGATCGGCGGGGGTGTCACGCCCGAGGGTACGAGCATCCAACGCTTCCTGCCTCGCACCATCGACGAGGATCAGTGGCAGAGCGCCGACCGCGCGCTCTACTGGCTGTGGACGGAGTTCGGTCCCGGGAAGAAGGCCCGGCGCAAGCCCCGCAAGACCGAGGGCAAGCCGCGGGTCAACATCATCGGCCCCGCCTACGGGGTCTTCAACAGCGCTTCGGACCTGGCCGAGATCCGCCGCCTGATCGAAGGCGTGGGCGCCGAGGTGAATCTCGTCTTCCCGCTCGGTAGCCACCTGAGCGACGTGCCGCGACTCCTCGAGGCCGACGTCAACGTCTGCATGTACCGCGAGTACGGAAGGATGCTGTGCGAAGAGCTGGACATCCCCTACCTCCAGGCTCCGGTGGGACTGCACAGCACCACCCGATTCCTGGAGAAGCTGGGCGAGCTCACCGGTCTCGATCCCGAGCCCTTCATCGAGCAGGAGAAGCACAGCACCATCAAGCCGCTCTGGGACCTGTGGCGGTCCGTCACCCAGGACTTCTTCGGCACGGCGAGCTTCGGAATCGTCGCGGGCGAGACCTACGCGCGCGGGATCCGCAACTTCCTCGAGAACGAGCTGGGGATGCCGTGCCGCTTCTCCTTCGGGCGCTGCGCGGGCGCCAAGCCGGACAACGAGGCGGTGCGCAAGGCGGTCCACGAGCAGACGCCGCTGATCCTCTTCGGCAGCTACAACGAGCGGATGTACCTCTCGGAGATCCCGGCGCAGACGGTCTTCATCCCGGCTTCCTTTCCCGGTGCGATCGTGCGCCGTCACACGGGCACGCCCTTCATGGGCTACGCGGGGGCGACCTATCTGGTCCAGGAGTGCTGCAACGCACTCTTCGATGCGCTCTTCGAGGTCCTGCCCCTCGGAACCGAGCTCGATGCCGTCGACGCCACCCCCGCGCGTCTGCATCGGGAGCTGCATTGGGAAGACGAAGCCCGGGCGGCGCTCGACGAGCGAGTCGCCGCCCAGCCGGTGCTCGTGCGCATCTCGGCGGCGAAGCGCCTGCGGGACGCCGCCGAGCGGGAAGCCCGGCGTGCGGGCGAGGACCGGGTGACGAGAGAGCGCGTGGCACAGGCCGCGAGCATCTGAGGAGAGACCATGGGCGTAGCACGAGCAGTCTCTAGGGTCGGGCCGAGAACGGAGCTCGGGGCTCCGGACAGGAGGAGAGAGCCGCTCTCCCGAGAGCGTCAGGAGGCGCGCGAGTTCAATCGCATCGTCGCCCTCAGCCTCGTCCTGTTCATCGCGCTCGCGCTGGTCAGCCGACTGGCCGGGCGGCACTGGGAGCCGTGGCCGGAGCAGGCGGTGAAGCGGGGCTCGCTTCTCGCCGAGGCCCGGCAGGCGGCCGAGAGCTACGTGGCCCGGTCCTTCCTGGGCTGGTAGCGCGGCGGAAGGAGACACGCGGGCGAGGTTCGTTCGCGGCAAGGCGAGCACGAAGCACGAAGAGAGAGAAGAACGGCCTTAGGGCCACTGTGGGGCCTTCGGGTCCCGCTTGGAGGTAAGAACGAATGGCAAACGGAGAACGTGGCGGCTCCTTGTCCGGGCTGTCGGAAAACGAAGCCAGGGAGTTCCACAAGATCTTCATGGCGAGCTTCGCCGGCTTCACGGGGATCGCGATCATCGCGCACTTCCTCGTGTGGCAGTGGCGGCCCTGGCTCCAATAGGGAACCAGGCGAAGCAAGGACCAACAAGGAGGAAACGCCATGTGGCGTGTCTGGACGCTCTTCGACCCGCGCAGGACGCTGATCGCTCTGTTCACGTTCCTGTTCGCACTCGCGGTGGTGATCCACTTCATCCTGCTGAGTACGGAGCGCTTCAACTGGCTGCAGGATGGGGGCGCTGCGATGTCGCAACACTCGTCTCCGGAAGCAGTGCAGCAGCTGGCTTCGCTGCCTCCCCGGTAGTGCAGTTCGCTGCCGGGGCGGGGCGCCGTACCGCGGTACGGCGTCCCGCTCCGGCTGCATCCGGCCCGATGGCTCGCCGGATGCCCTGAGGAGGCAAGGCCATGGCCATGCTCAGCTTCGAGAGGAAGTACCGCGTCCGGGGTGGGACGCTCCTGGGAGGAGATCTCTTCGACTTCTGGATCGGTCCCTTCTACGTGGGCTTCTTCGGAGTCACGACGATCTTCTTCTCGCTGGTCGGCACGGCGCTCCTGGTCTGGGGCGCCGCGATCGGGCCGACCTGGAACCTGTGGGCGATCAACATCCCGCCGCCGGACATCAGCTACGGGCTGGCCCTGGCGCCGATGCGGGAAGGAGGCATCTGGCAGGTCGTCACGATCTGCGCGACGGGCGCATTCGTCTCCTGGGCGCTTCGGCAGGCGGAGATCGCCCGCAAGCTGGGCATGGGGCTGCACGTCCCCTTCGCCTACGGGGTCGCCATCTTCGCGTACGTGGCCCTGGTGGTGATCCGCCCGGTGCTGCTGGGTGCCTGGGGGCACGGATTCCCCTACGGAATCCTGAGTCACCTCGATTGGGTTTCGAACGTCGGGTACCAGTACCTGCACTTCCACTACAACCCGGCTCACATGATCGCGGTGAGCTTCTTCTTCACCACCGTGCTCGCACTCTCGCTGCACGGCTCCCTGATCCTGTCGGTGACGAACCCGGCGGAAGGGGAGCCCGTCAAGCACTCCGAGCACGAGAACACCTTCTTCCGGGACGCGCTCGGCTACTCCATCGGCGCTACGGGCATCCACCGACTCGGTCTCTTCCTCGCGCTCTCGGCGGGCTTCTTCAGCGCCGTCTGCATCGTGCTGAGCGGACCGTTCTGGACCCGCGGCTGGCCCGAGTGGTGGAACTGGTGGCTGAACCTCCCGATCTGGAGCTGACCCAAGGGGGCCCTCGTGGCTGAGTATCAGAATCTCTTCAATCGAGTGCAGGTCCGCACGGTCCCCGATCCGGGCGTGGCGCTGCCCGAGCACGACTGGCCCCGGCGCGGGAAGGGCGGCTTCTCGTACCTGTACGGCCTGATCGGTGACTCCCAGGTGGGTCCGATCTATCTGGGATGGGCCGGGGTCGCGTCGATCCTCTCCGGAATCGTCGCCATCGAGATCATCGGTCTCAACATGTGGGCGTCGGTGGGCTGGGATCCGATCCAGTTCATCCGCCAGCTGCCCTGGCTGGCCCTCGAGCCGCCCTCGCCCGAGTACGGCCTGCGCCTGCCGCCCCTGGCGCAAGGCGGCTGGTGGCTGATGGCCGGCTTCTTCCTCACGGTGTCCATCCTGCTGTGGTGGACACGCATGTACCAGCGCGCTCGGGCCCTGGGCATGGGCACCCACGTGGCCTGGGCCTTCGCCTCGGCGATCTGGCTCTACCTGGTGCTCGGCTTCATCCGGCCGGTCCTGATGGGCAGCTGGGCCGAAGCGGTGCCCTTCGGGATCTTCCCGCACCTGGACTGGACTGCCGCCTTCTCGATCCGGTACGGCAACCTCTTCTACAACCCCTTCCACATGCTCTCGATCGCCTTCCTGTACGGCTCGACGCTGCTCTTCGCGATGCACGGAGCGACGATCCTGGCCGCCGGCCGACTCGGCGCCGACCGCGAGCTGGAGCAGGTGACCGACCGCGGAACCGCGGCCGAGCGCTGCACGCTCTTCTGGCGCTGGACCATGGGCTTCGGAGCCTCGATGGAGTCCATCCACCGCTGGGCCTGGTGGTTCGCGGTGCTGTGCCCGCTCACCGGAGGCATCGGCATCCTGCTCACCGGAACGGTCGTCGACAACTGGTACCTGTGGGGCGTGAAGCACGGGATCGCACCCGCCTACCCCGAGCTGATCCCGCCGCCGGTGGATCCGGCCGCGGTCCCGCCGCCGGCCGATCCGGCCGCAGTCCCGCCGCCGGTCGATCCGGCCGCGATGCCGCCGCCGGCCGATCCGGCCGCAGTTCCGCCGTCGGCCGATCCGGCCGCGACGTCGGGAGGCACCCAATGAGCGATCGAGCCACGCGCCTCCCCCGCCTTCTGGTCGTCGGCCTGTTCGGGCTGGGGCTGCTGGCCTGCGAGCGTCCTCCGATGGACGTGACGCAGACCAACTACCCCGGCGTCGCCATCCAGCAGGTCACGAACCCCCGGCTCCAGGCCGCGAAGCTCGCGGCCAACCAGATGCCGGCTCCGCTGCCCCCCGTCCCGACGGACGGCCCGGCGGCGGGCGAGACCTTCAAGAACCTGCAGGTCCTCGGTGACACGAGCGCTCTCGAGTTCACGCGCCTGATGGCGGCCATGACGACCTGGGTCGCGCCCGCGAACGGCTGCAACTACTGCCATGCCCCGGGCGACCTGGTGGTCGACCGGCCCTACACGAAGGTCGTCGCGCGCCGCATGATCCAGATGACCCGATACATCAACCGCGAGTGGAAGGACCACGTCGGGGACACCGGGGTCACCTGCTACACCTGCCACCGGGGTCAGCCGGTGCCCGAGCACATCTGGTACGAAGCGGATCCGGGCGACGCGGTCGCGATGGTCGGCAGCCTGGCCGGACAGAACTCGCCGGCGCCGCAGGTAGGGCTGACCTCCCTGCCCTACGACCCCTTCACGGCCTTCCTGCGCGACGGGCAGGACATCCGCATCCAGACGGCCTCGGCGTTGCCGGTAGGGAGCACGCGCAACATCAAGGACGCCGAGTGGACCTACGGGTTCATGATCCACATCTCGGAGGCGCTCGGAGTCAACTGCACCCACTGCCACAACTCGCGTGCGTTCTCGCCCTGGGAGCAGAGCTCGCCGGCGCGCGTGACCGCCTGGCACGGCATCCGCATGGTGCGCGACCTGAACCTCGAGTACCTTGCGGGCCTCTCGGACGTGTTCCCGGACAACCGCAAGGGCCCGGCCGGAGACGTCTACAAGATCAACTGCGGCACCTGTCACCAGGGTCTGTCCAAGCCTCTCCTCGGCGTGAGCATGCTGAAGGACTACCCGCGGCTGGCGCAGTAGCATGACGGCGCGTCGACCGACACCCGAGCAGCCATGACCGACTGGGCGCTGCCGGGCCTCACCGCACTCTTCCTCTGGTGGTCGAGCACCGGGCTGATCCTGTATCTGGACGGTCTCGCTCCCCGCACCTTCCGCTGGAGCTTCGGCGTGGCGACGGGGCTCGCCGGGGTGAGTGGGGTCGGCACGCTGGTGAGCCGCGGGGATGCCAGCCTGACCGGGGCCTATGTGGCGTTCGCGTGCGGACTCGGTCTGTGGGGCTGGCTGCAGATGGCCTTCTACTTGGGATACCTGGCGGGCCCGCGCACCAGCCCGATCCCGGCCGACCGCAGGGGCTGGCTGCGCTTCCGGAACGCCGTGGAGGCGACCCTCTACCACGAGCTCGCGATCGCGGCCACGGCCCTCGGGCTCTTCCTCCTGACACGCGGGCAGCCGAACTCCCTGGCGTTGTGGACCTTCCTGCTGCTGTGGGGCATGCACGTGAGCGCCAAGCTCAACCTCTTCCTCGGCGTGCGCAACCTGAACGAGCAGTTCTTCCCGGAGCATCTGGCCTACCTGGTCAGCTTCCTCCGCAAGGGCCCGATGAACGCGTTCCTTCCGGCCAGCCTGGCGGCCTCCCTCGCGCTCGGGGCCTTCCTCGTCGAGCGCGCCGTCACGGGGGAGACGCCCTTCCAGGTCGCCGCGGCGGCCTTCCTCGCGACGCTGACGATCCTGGCCGCCCTCGAGCACGCGCTCATGGTGCTGCCGCTTCCGGCCGAGCGCCTGTGGGACTGGGGCATGCGTTCGCGCCAGCGCGGCAGTCCGGGGCCCATCGGGTAGCCTTTACGGGCGGGCCTGCCGACACCGGCAGGCGGAGGACCCGGAGCTGGCGAGACGCGTACTGAAGGTGTTGCACCTGCTGGGTGCGATCGGACTGACCGGCTCGCTCGCGGCCTACATGGTCCTCCTCTACACGGCGCCGGCGGACTCGATGGAGGACTACGCGGTGGTCCGGCGGGGGATCGAGGCGATCTCCGGCTGGATCCTGGTCCCGTCCCTGGTCGCCGCACTGGTCACGGGCCTCTTCGCCATCGCGGTCTACCACCCCTTCCAGAACGCTGGCTGGGTCTGGGCGAAGGCGCTGCTCGGCCTGCCGATGTTCGAAGGAACCCTCGCGACCATCGACTCGACTGCCCAGAAGGCCGCAGCACTCTCGGCAAGGGCGGCTCTCGGCGAGGTCGAGCCGGCGCTCGTTGCCGATGCGGTTGCGCGCGAGTGGAATGCCCTCTGGATGATCATGGCGCTCTCGGTCGCGCAGACCGTGATCGGGGTCTGGAGGCCGAGACGGCGACGAGGGCGCAAGCGATCCTCTTCGTGATCGTGTCAGCCTGGCGTGGTGTCCAGTCGGGTTGACGCGCGCATCGACCGAACGGGCCCGTTCGTGCCGTTTCGTGCGCTTCTGGGCCGTTTCACTCGCGGGCCACTCGGGTCGCTGGCCATCGACTCGTCAGATCCGGAGCCCAGGCTACTCTCCCGGGCCCTCGAGAACCCGCTACAGAAAGGAGTCGAGTCGTGAATCGACAGGCTACCGAGACTGCAGCCGTGACCTGCGCCGCCAGCGAAGCGACGCACTGGGATACGGACTACCTCAAGGCCGAGCAGGAGCGCACCCTCGCTGAGGAGCGACCCCGCTACAGCCTGCTCGCCAAGCTGCTCTTCCTGCCCATGGACCTCCTCTACGGCCGCAAGGGAGACCTGCGGAAGTTCCACGTGCTCGAGGTCGTCGCGCGCGTGCCCTACCAGGCCTGGGAGAACGTCGCCTACGTTGCCATCACCCACAGCCATGCGGCGCCCCGCTTCGCCCGTCGCATCTTCGACTTCGTGGTCGAGGCGCGACGGCAGCAGGACAACGAGCAATGGCATCTCTTCGTCCTCGAGGAGCTGATCCGCGAGCGCGGTCTGAAGCAGGGACTGCTCCGCTATCGGCTCTTCCCGCAGATCATGGCCTTCGGCTTCTACCACCTGAGCTGGCTCCTCTACGCCATCAAGCCCAAGTGGAGCTACAAGCTCAACGCGGAGTTCGAGGACCACGCCGAGCGTGAGTACATGCGCTTCGTCGCCGAGAATCCCGAGCTCGACGACGAGCCGCACCACTCGCCCTTCTGTGGGGAGTACGGGCACTTCGACTCGGTGGCAGACCTCCTCCGGCGGATCGCGCTCGACGAGCGCGAGCACAAGGAAGAGAGCCTCGCCCGGCTGGATGCTCCCCGCTTCGGCCTGGAGACGAGCCTGCCGCGACGGGTGGTCCGGATGCGCTAGCCGCCCTGGCGAGCGAACGCCGCGCGTTCGCTCGCTGCGGGGCCTGCCCGGCGTACTCCGTGCCGCGCGCGGCCGGAGCGCAATGCGAGTAGCGCCGGGTCGACCCCTTCGGGTTCGGTGTCGACGCCCGATTCCGCGTTGCATTCCGGGCTCTTCGAAGACGGCCGCGCACGCTCGGAGGCGAGCTGACGGCTCGGCCGAAGCGGTCGATCCTGCTACGCGTGCAGTGGACGCGGAGACAGATACCCGAGGACCAGTGCCGTCAGCTCGCTCGCGTACTCGGGATCGTCGAGGAGATCGGGGTCGCGCAGCGACATCTCGTGGACGAGCGCCTCGAGGGCCTCGAGCACGATGCGCGCGGCCAGCTCGAGCTTCGTCGGGCGGATCTCGTCGCGGTGCTCGTCCAGATAGGCGACGACGACTCCCAGCCAGCGCTCCATCAGTGCGTCGTGGAAGCCGGGTTGTGCGGCTTCCTGCAGGGCGTTGTGGATGTCGCGGGACTCGCGGTGGTAGTCGATGATGAGGCCGACGACGCCGCGCACCGCGTCGAGCAGCGGGAGGTCGAAGAGGCTCTCGAAGCGCGGATCGAGATTGCGGCGGAAGGACTCCTCTTCCCGCTCCTGCACGATCGCGATCAGCGCGTCCTTGTTCGGGAAGTACTGGTAGAGGGAGCCGATGCTGACCCCGGCCACGTCCGCGATGCGGTTGGTGGTCGCGCGCTCGCGTCCCTCTTCGGCGACCACTCTTCGCGTGGCCTCCAGGATGGCCTCGACGGTGACCCGGGCGCGCTCCTGCCGGGGGAGCTTGCGGGGAGCGGATGCGCCGGGCTTGCCCATGTGGTTCAAGGTATCGGACGCGAGGCCGCCGCGTGATGCAGCGGGGAGACGGCACCCGACACCTCCTTGCGTCCCTGACTTCCGAGGAGCGTCGCCTCCTCGGCGTTCTCGGCTTCACCTTCCTGCTGAACCAGTACGACATGGCGCTGCTGGGGCTCGCCCTGCCGCAGATCCAGGCGGGCATCGGTCTCGCCGAAACGGAGGTCGGTCCCCTGCTCGGGACGATCCGCCTGGGTGCGGGCGCAGCGCTGGTGCTCGCCCTCGCCGCCGACCGCGCCGGGCGCCGGCGTCTGCTTCTCTTCACGATCCTGGGCTTCACCCTCTGCACCACCCTCACCGCGTTGGCACCCGACCCGGCCGCCTTCCTCGCCTGCCAGCTGGGCGCCCGGGCCTGCATCGCTGCCGAAGAGGTGATCGCGATCGTGCTCGTTGCCGAGGAGGTCGGCGCCCGGGCGCGCGGTCTCGGCTTCGGCATCCTGGCGATCTTCGGCGCGGTCGGGCACGGGCTCGCCGCCATCGCGTTCGGCTTCGTCGAGTCGCTGCCCTTCGGATGGCGCGCCTTGTACGCGCTCGGTGCCGTGCCGCTTCTGGTGCTTGGGTGGATCCGCCGCAGCCTGCGGGAGAGTCGCCGCTTCGAGTCGGAGCCGCGGCGAGGCAGCGTGCTGCAGCCCCTTCTCGACCTGCTCGGCGTCTACCCTGCTCGCCTCGCCGCACTGCTCACGGCGATCCTCGGCTTCGGCTTCGTCTCGGCCACGGCTCTCTCCTTCGTCTCCAAGACCCTTCAGGAGCTCCACGGCTACGCGCCGCACGAGGTCAGCTTCCTGATGATCGGAGGCGGAAGCCTGGCGCTCGTCTCGTACCCGCTCTCCGGCGTCCTGTCGGACCGCTTCGGCCGCCGCCGGGTGCTGGGCGCCAGCCTCGCGGCGATGGGGCTCGGGGTGCTCGTCTTCTACAGCACCACCGGCGTCGTGCTGGTCGTCGCCTGGACCTTCATGATGATGGGCTTCATGGCCTGCGACGTGCTCTTCGGTGCGCTCGGCACGGAGCTCTTCCCGACCGGCCACCGCGCCACCGCCTCCGGCGTGCGCATGTTGGTGCTCGCGGGCGGCGGTGCGCTGGGACTCTGGGCCGAAGGCCTGGTCTTCGGTCAGGCCGGAAGCCACGCCCTCGCCATCACCTGGCTCGCGCTCGGCGCCGTGCCCATTCCGCTGCTCGCCCTGTTGGCCCTGCCCGAGACGGCCGAGCGCGAGCTCGAAGACATCTCCCCCCCGGCAACCCCGAAAGGAGAAACACCGTGAAGCACCGAGGCATGATCCACATCCACCTGGTCGTGAGCGACCTCGAGCGCTCGCAGAAGTTCTACGAGGATGCCTTCGGTCTGAAGGCCATCCTCCGTCACGAGGAGGAGCGCATGGTCTTCCTGCAGACCCCGGGCGTTGGCGACGTCCTGACGCTGCGCGAAGGAAGCGGCGACGAGGTCGGCCAACGCGGCGGGATCGATCACTTCGGGTTCCCACTCGTCGACGCGAACGATCTCGATCAGGCGATCCGCGAGGTGGAGGCGGCCGGAGGCACGCTCCTCGAGAAGAGCGAGATCGGCGGCGGCCTGCCCACCGCGTTCCTCGCCGACCCGGACGGGTATCGGATCCAGATCTAGGCCCGGTTCGACCCCGCTTCAGCTCGGGCGTGGGAAGTCGTAGAGCTGGCTGGCAACGCTGGGTTCGCCTGCTGCGGGTCTACCCTTCGTGAGACCCTCTTCTAGAGCGCTCCCCGCTCGTGCTCGGCGACGATTCCAGCCACCACGCAGCCCAGTGCCTCTTCGAACGCGGCATCGAAGTCGAAGCGCTGCGCAGCCACCACGCTCGCGAGCTCCGGGAAGCGTTCGCGTTCCGACTGCGACAGCTGGTACACCCGGTAGCCGCCCGGCCCGTTGCGCTCGGCCAGCAGGGCGAAGCGCTCCTCCGACTGCACGGATTGGAAGGCCTGCATGACGACGAGCGAGTACGCGCGCCAGGCACCGCCCGGCGTGAACTCCGCCGCTCGCAGGACCCCCAGCGCGCCCTCGATCACCTTGAACGCGGACGGAGTCGCGGGGCCGATCGCCGTCCCGTAGTCCGCTGCGCCCGGCATCGCGCGTAGCGCGCGACGGAAGGCCCGGCTCAGCTCGCGCAGGTAGTCGGGGTAGGGCAGCGCCGGATCGGGAAGCTCGAGGCTGTCGCAGAAGGCATCCATCGCCGCCGCGAGCAGCTCTTCGCGTGAGGAGAAGTAGCGATAGAGCGCGGTCGCAGAGACCCCCAGGTGGCGGGCCAGTGAGTGCATCGAGAAGCGGTCGACCCCGATCTCCAGCAGCCCCCGCACGATGCGGTCGCGGTCGAGGCGCACGCGAAGCGGGGCTGCCTGGCTCACCTGGACGGCTCCTCGGATTTCCACGAAAGGGGGAGGGGTGTATTCGGCTCGACGGGTACCGCTGCCAGCCGAGCACCGCGAGAGTATAGGCGGAATATATTGAAAACGACTTTCAATTTCGAGATAATGCCGTAAACTTCCCGAGAGCGCGAGAAGCGCGAGACGAGCCAGAGGAGCGCCTCCATGGCGGCTGCGAACGAGGTCATCGACCGGACGCCGGGATCGAGCGTGCCCCCCGAACGCGAGGCGTCGGAGGTCACCATGACCTCGGGCATCGCCAGCCTCTTGCCCTTCGCGGAGCGTGCCATCCCCAGCTTCGCAGCGAGCGCCGGCATCGCGGCCGCCGCGACGCTGCTGGGTCTCGCTCCCTACTGGGTCATCTATCGGAGCGTCGACCACGTCGTGCGCGGAGACCTGGCGGTCGGATCGCTCTACGGACTGGCGGCACTCGCGCTGGCGGCGATCGTGCTTCGCCACCTGCTGCTCGGCGTTTCGATCTACGTGGCCCACGTCGGTGCCTACCGGGTGCTCTACGAGATCCGCCTCGCCCTCGCCGAGCACCTGGCGCGCGTGCCCCTGGGCTACGTGACGCGACGGCGGTCGGGCGAGATCAAGAAGGTGATGGGGGACGACGTCGAGCGGCTCGAGCTCTTCCTGGCCCATGGCATCCCCGATGCGATTGCGGCGGCGCTCACCTTGTTGGCCATGTCGGCGTGGATGCTGTGGGTGGACTGGCGGGTCGGCGCGGCCGCCATCGGAATGGTGGTGCCCGCGTTCGCCTGCATGTCGCTCGCGATGCGGAAGGCGGGCACGCACATGGGCGACTACCAGTCGTCCCTCGCAGAGATGAACGCCGCGATCGTCGAGCTCATCCGCGGCATGCCGGTCGTGAAGATGTTCAACCGGGCTGCGGACGAGGTCCGGGGCACGGAGACCGCCATCCGGCGCTACGTCACGACGGTTCGCGACTACAGCGGTGACTTCCTGCCGCTCGGGACGGCCTTCTACGTCCTGCTGGCCGCGAACGTCCTGGCCATCGTGCCCGTCGGCGGGTGGCTGTGGTTCCGAGAAGAGCTGTCGACCACGGATCTGCTCTTCTTCTTCATCGTGGGTCTCGGCGCGTTGGCGCCCCTGGTCTCGCTCCTGCACCTGTTCGCGAACCTCTCCCACCTGAGCTCGGGGGGCGACCTCGTGCGCGACGTCATGGAAGCCGCCGTCCTCGAGGAGGCCGCCCGGGGCGCCACGCCAGCGGACGCCTCCGTGGAGCTTCGAGACGTCTCCTTCGCCTATGACGACCGGCGCGTACTCGAAGGGGTCTCCTTCCGGGTCGAGCCCGGGACCCTGACCGCCCTCGTCGGTCCTTCGGGATCGGGCAAGAGCACCGTCGCGTCTCTGGTGGCGCGCTTCTGGGATGTCGACCAGGGCTCGGTGGTCCTGGGCGGAGTCGACGTGCGCGAGCTCTCGAACGAGCGCCTCACGCGGCAGGTCTCGGTCGTGTTCCAGGACACCTTCCTGTTCGACGACACCATCGCGGGGAACCTCCGGGTGGCGCGACCGGGTGCCAGCGACGCGGAGATCGAGGCCGCCGCCCGCGCGGCCCAGGCCCACGCGTTCATCGCAGCGCTGCCACAGGGCTACGAGACTCCCGTGGGCGAGCTCGGCTCCCGTCTCTCCGGCGGCGAGCGTCAGCGCCTCGCCATCGCGAGGGCGATCCTCGCGGACACGCCGGTGATCGTGCTCGACGAGGCCACGGCCTTCTCGGATCCCGAGAACGAGGCCGCGCTGCAGGAAGCGATCGGCCGCCTCGTGTCCGGCAAGACGGTGCTCATCATCGCCCACCGCCTGTCGACGGTGGTCGGGGCCGACCAGATCCTGGTGCTCGACGGCGGGCACATCGTGGAGCGGGGACGACACGACGAGCTCGTCGCCACAGACGGGCCCTACGCCCGTCTGTGGCGGGACTTCAACGACGCTGCGACCACGCCGCTGCACGCGCGCGCGGAGGAGTCTCCCGATGTCTGAAGCCGCCCTCGACCTGGAATTCGCGACCGGACACGGGGGCTTTCGGCGCGGGGGAGTCGTTCGAACGATCTGGCGCCTCGCCGGCGACCAGCGCAGGATCCTGGCGCGGTCGATCGGCTACAAGGCCCTTCAGGCGGTCTTCCAGGCCCTGCCCGTCGGGATCCTGGTCGCACTGATCGAGCAGCTCCGACTGGGAAGCCTCACCGCCGGGACCCTGGCCTGGGCGACAGCGGGACTGGCGGTCTGCGTGGTGGGGCAGTGGTCCGCGGGCTTCGCGGCGAACCGCTCGGCGTGGATCGCGACCTTCGAGCTCTTCGGTGTCCTGCGCGTGCGCGGTCTCGACCACCTCCGGCGTCTGCCACTCTCCTTCCATGAGGACCGGCACGTGGGCGACACGGTGACGGCCATGACCCAGGACATGGCCTCCGTCGAGCAGTTCGCCCACGAACCCATGCAGCAACTGATCGGCGCACTCTGCGCGCCGGCCGTGGTCTTCGTCGTGCTGCTCTTTCAGGACCTTCCGATGGCGGTGGCGACGATCGTGAGCGTCCTGCTGTCGGGACCGATCTTCGTCTGGGCGAATCACGTCTTCCGCGGCCTGGCCGAACGGCGTCAGGACCTCCAGGCAGAGGCCTCGAGCAGGATGATCGAGTACGTCCAGGGTCTTCCCGTCATTCGCGCCTTCCGGCTGACGGGCGAGCGTCTCGGCCAGCTGCGCGATGCACTCGACGACTACCGCGCGGTGAACACCGAGCTCGCGGTTCGCCTGGCGCCCCTGGGCCTCAGCTTCATGGCCACGGTACTCCTCGGCATCCCGACCGTACTCTTCTTCGGCAGCTTGTGGCTGGCGGGTGGGACCATCGACGCGGGCACCTTCCTGGTCTTCGCCGTGCTCGCCCTGCGAGTCTTCCAGCCCCTGGTCGCGGCCGCCGAATCCTTCGAGAGCCTGCGCATCGCCGATGCGTCGCTCGACCGGATCGCCCGCATCTTCGAGGAGCCCCTGCAGCCCGAGCCCGAACGGGAGGCGGTGCTCGGGGCAAGCCACGACGTGGAGTTCGAGCGCGTGAGCTTCGCCTACGCGGGCGACGCGCCGGCCGTCGCGGAGCTGAGCTTCCGGGCGCCCGCGGGCAGCATGACCGCAGTCGTCGGTCCATCGGGCTCCGGCAAGAGCACCCTCTTGCAGCTGGTGGCCGGGTTCCGCGAGCCCCAGCAGGGAAGCGTGCGGATCGGCGGCGTCGACCTGCGCGACCTCACCCGGGAGCAGCTCTTCGAGCTCGTGACCTTCGTGTTCCAGGACGTCTACCTGTTCCCGGGGACGATCTTCGACAACATCGCCTTCGGCTGCCCAGACCCGGACCCCGACCAGGTGATGGCTGCCGCCCGGGCCGCACGCGCACACGACTTCGTCTCTGCGCTTCCCGACGGCTACGAGACACGCGTCGGCGAAGGCGGCGCGACCCTCTCGGGCGGGGAGCGACAACGCATCAGCATCGCGCGGGCCATCCTGAAGGACGCACCCATCGTCCTGCTCGACGAAGCGACGGCCTCCCTCGACCCGACCAACGAGCGGTTGCTGCAGCAGGGCCTCGCCGAGCTCGTCCGGGACAAGACGCTGATCGTCGTCGCCCACCGCCTGTCGACGATTCGCGCGGCCGATCAGATCCTGGTTCTCGACCACGGACGCTGCGTCGAGCGGGGCAGTCACGAAGCGCTCCGGGCTCGCCAGGGGCTCTACGAACGTCTGTGGTCGGAGCGCGAGCGGGCCACGCGTTGGCGGATCCGACGGTCGGTGGGCGATCAGGGGCTCGCCACCTGAGGCGAAGGAGAGGCAGCATGCAGGCCGACAGCAGTGGGAGTACAGGACGAGGCGGCTGGCGACAGCGGCTGTTGCCGTCGGGACTCCTGATCGCCGGCTTCGCGCTCAGCGGTCTGCTGCTGGCGACGAAGCCCGAGGTCGAGCCGAACGACGTCGAAGAGCGGGTCCAGCGCGTCCCGGTGGCCCGGGTCGACTTCGAGCGTCACGCCCTCGCGGTGACCGCGCACGGGAGTGTCGAGCCCCAGCGGCAGATCCAGCTCGTGAGCGAGGTCGAGGGGCGGGTCGCGTGGCTCTCCCCGACCTTCACGCCGGGTGGGGCCTTCGAGCCCGACGAGGTGCTGCTGCGCCTGGACGATACGGACTACGCGGACCGGCTGCGGGAAGCCGAGGCCGATGTCGCATTGGCCCGGGCCGAAGCCATCGAAGCGGGGGCGGATCTCGAGCGGCAGCAGCGTCTGGCCAGCAGCGAGATCGCGAGCGCCTCGAGGCTCGGAGACGTGGAGGCCCGGCGTGACGTGGCGCGGGCGCGCCTGCAACGCGCCGAGGCCGTCCGCGCCCGCGCAGAGCGCGACCTTGCACGGACCCGTGTGGTGGCGCCGTTCCGGGGCCGTGTTCGCGACAAGTACGTCGACCTCGGTCAGTTCGTACGCCGCGGCACGGACCTGGCGCAGATCTTCGCCAGCGACGTCGCCGAGGTGCGCCTGTCGGTCCCGACGCACGTGCTCGACGATCTGGCGATCCCCGCCGCGGCGGTCGCGGGCGCGGTCCTCGGGGACGGGCCTGCCGTGACCCTCACCGGCCGCGTCGGCCAGGAGGTGCACCGCTGGTCCGCGCGCATCTCGCGCGTCGAGGCGGCGCTGGATCGGCGCAACCGGACGGCGGTGCTCGTGGCCCGCCTCGAGGACCCCTACGACACGGGCGTTTCCGAGTCGGGCCTGCCTCTTCTCGTCGGTCTCTTCGTGGAGGCGACCATCGCGGGTCGCACCCTGGAAAGGGCGGTGCGCCTGCCGCGTGCTGCCTTCGATGGAGACCGCGTCGGGGTCGTGGTGGAGGGTCGCCTGGCCTTCCGCGAGGTCGAAATCGCGGCGTGGGAGAAGGACGTCGCGGTGGTCGTCGGCGGTCTCGAAGCGGGCGAGAGCGTGTGCCTGGATCTCCCGGCCGGCAGCGTGGAAGGGATGCGTGTCGCAGCGCTCGAGACGGAGATCGCCGCCGGCCCCCTCCACGCGGAGACGCGACCGTGAAGGCGGCCATCGGCTGGTTCGTCGCGAATCCGGTCGCCGCCAACCTGCTGATGTTGCTGCTGGTGGTCGGCGGGCTCCTCGCCCTTCCGGCGCTCCCCAAGAAGGTGTTTCCGGACATCGCCTCCGACGTCATCGAGGTCCGCGTGGAGTACCGCGGTGCGAGCCCTTCGGACGTGGAGAGCGGTGTCTGTACTCGCGTCGAAGACTCGCTCGAGGGACTGTCGGCCATCGATCGCGTGAGCTCGACGGCACTCGAAGGCATCTGCGTAACCTTCGTCGAGCTGGTGGCAGGCCAGGACGTCGACCGGGCGCTGTCGGATGTCGAGGCGCGGATCGACGCCATCGACACCTTCCCGCTCGAGTCCGAGGAGCCCGTCGTCCGGATCGTCGAGCAGCGCTATCCCGTCGTGGACGTCGCCGTCTACGGCGACCTCCCGTACCCCGAGCTTCGGGCGCTGGGCAAGCAGCTTCGTGACGAGCTGCTCCGGCTGCCGGGCATCACGGCGGTCACCCTGCTGAACGACCGGCTGCCGCAGATCGACATCGAGCTCGACGAGCCTGCGCTCCAGGCCCACGGGCTGACCTTCGACGAGGTCGCCCAGGCCGTGCGGCGGGGGTCGGTCGAGCTGCCCGGCGGGGTCCTCGAGACTCCCACGGCAGAGATCCTGGTGCGGGGAAGTCGGCAAGCCGAGGGCGCCCACGACTTCGAAGAGCTGGTGCTGCGTTCGGTGGCCGATGGCACGCGGGTGCGCGTGGCCGACGTCGCCCAGGTCGTCGAGCGCCCCGACCCGCGAGCCGAGGAGTCCTACTTCAACGGTCGCCTGGCCGTCTCCCTGCGCGTCTTCCGGGTCGGTGGCCAGGACGCCGTCGGCATAAAGAACAGCGTCGACCAGTACCTGGCGAGGCGCATCCCGAGCCTGCCGCCGGGAGTGCACGCCGAGGCCTGGCTGGACACCACGGACAACCTTCGCAACCGGGTGGACATCCTGTCGCGGAACGGTCGCTCCGGCTTCCTGCTGGTTCTCCTGGTGCTGGCGCTCTTCCTGCGTCCGCGACTCGCCTTCTGGGTCGGGGCGGGGGTTCCGATCTCGCTCCTGGGCGCCGTGGGGTGCTTCGGTTTCTTCGGTCTCTCCATCGACCCGATCTCCGTCTTCGCCTTCATCGTCGTCCTGGGGCTCCTGGTCGACGACGCCATCGTGGTGGGCGAGAGCATCCACAGCGCTCGGGATCACACCGATTCGCTGCGCGAGGCTGCCGTCGCGGGGACCAGCCGCGTGACGGCGCCCGTGGTGTTCGGGGTCCTGACCTCGGTGGCGGCCTTCGCGCCGATGCTGGCGATCCCCGGGCCGCTCGGCGCCATCCTGCGCGTCATCGCGAGCGTCGCGATCCTGTGCCTCCTCTTCTCGATCGTGGAGTCGCTCTTCGTGCTGCCGGCCCACCTGGCACACGGCCGCCGCCTGTCTCGCGGTGTCGAGCTCGCCTTCGTGGCCGTCCCCATGCTGGTGCTGGCCCCACCCGCTGTCGCCGCAGCCGCCCTCGTCGCGACGGGGGCCGGGATGCTCTGGCGTGGCAGCGGCGCCGTGGTGGACGGCGTCGAGAGGGTGCGTGGACTGGTGCAGCGGGCGCTCGACGCCTTCCGTGAGGG
>JANQSB010000368.1 GCA_028284295.1 Myxococcota bacterium
TCAGCCGGCTATAGTGGCCCCGCCCGGTCCGATGCCCGGCAGGAGGCCCCCCGACCATGGCGCTGGCGCACGCGATCTCTCCCGTCCGCGAAGGCGACGACGAGCTGCGCGCGATCCTCGAAGACGCCCAGCTGCCCTCCCTGCTGGTCGCACTCGCCCACGCCACCGGCGACGAGTCCCTGCTCCGTGACGAGCTCGCGCCGCAGCCGGGATTGCTGGCGGGACCCCAGGGTGGCTACGACGAGGAGAAGATCGAGCTGGCGCGAAGGCTCTGCCTCGAGAGCCTCGCGCGCTACCGGGACGCCGGCTCGCCGCCGCCCGAGCCCGCCGACGACGATCGCCTGCGCCGCCTCTTCCGCTTCCTGATCGGAGACGAGAAGCTCGAGGAGTACCTGCCCCTGCTGGTCGACGAGCTGGCGCTCGGCGGTGCCGACGTGCGCGCGCCGCGCTGGCGGAAGCAGGACCTGGCTCCGGATGCCGACTTCCGGGTAGCGATCATCGGCGCCGGCATGTCGGGGCTGGCGGCGGCGTTCCGACTGCGCGAGGCCGGTGTTTCCTTCGTCGTCATCGAGAAGAACGACGACGTCGGCGGAACCTGGTACGAGAACCGATACCCCGGCTGCCGGGTCGACGTCCCCAACCACTTCTACAGCTACTCGTTCGCGCAGAAGGACGACTGGCCCCAGCTCTACTCCACCCAGGACAGGCTGCTCGAATACTTCCGGAGCTGCGCGGACGAGCTCGACCTGCGGCGCCATGTCCGCTTCTCGACCGAGGTTCGCGAAGCGGTCTTCGACGACGAGCGCTGCATCTGGCGGCTCCGCCTGAGCGGCCCCGACGGAAGGGAGGAGACCCTCGAGGCGAACGCGATCGTCAGCGCCGTCGGACAGCTGAACCGGCCGAAGATGCCCGAGATCCCGGGGATCGAGGACTTCGAGGGACCCTCCTTCCACTCGGCGTGCTGGGACGAGAGCGTGGATCTGCGCGGCAAGCGCGTCGTGGTGATCGGGACCGGCGCGAGCGCGGGGCAGTTCGTTCCCATCGTCGCCGAGCAGGCCTCGCGGCTGCACGTCTTCCAGCGAACCGCGCCCTGGCTCCTTCCGACTCCCGACTATCACGAGAAGGTGCCGTCCGGCCTGCAGTGGCTCTACCGGCACGTCCCCCTCTACGCCCAGTGGTATCGCTTCTGGCTCTTCTGGTCGGGCGCCGAGGGCCTGCTCTCGATGGTCGACGTGGACCCGGAATGGCCCCATCCCGAACGGGCGTCGGGGCCCCTGAACGACATGGTGCGCGAGATGCTCGACCTCTACATCCAGGAGCAGTGCGGCGACGACGAGGCCCTCTACCAGAAGATGCTGCCCGACTATCCGCCTCTCTCGAAGCGCTTCGTCCGCGACAACGGCGTCTGGCCGGCCACCTTCAAGCAGGACCACGTCGACCTGGTGACGACCGGGATCGAGTGCATCACCGCCAAGGGGGTCCGCACCGTCGAGGGAGAGGAGATCCCCGCCGACGTCGTCATCTACGGAACCGGCTTCCAGGCCTCCGACTTCCTGACGCCCATGAAGGTCGTCGGTCGTGGCGGACGCGACCTGCACGAGTGGTGGGACGGGGACTCGCGCGCCTATCTGGGGATCACGGTGCCGCACTTTCCGAACCTGTTCCTCATGTACGGGCCCAACACCAACATCGTCGTGAACGGCAGCATCATCTTCTTCTCCGAGTGCGAGGTCGACTATCTCCTGGAGTCCCTGCGCATGCTCCTCGGGGGCGGTCACCGCGCCATGGACTGCCGGGAGTCCGTCCACGACGACTACAATCGCAGGATCGACCGGGCCAACGAGGGAAGGACCTGGGGCGCCGCCACGGTGAATACCTGGTACCGCAACGCAGCCGGCCGGATCTCGCAGAACTGGCCCGGCACCCTGCTCGAGTACTGGCAGCAGACGCGCGAGGCCGACCCGGGCGACTACGAGCTGCTCTAACCCGGGCCATCACACTTCGTTCTGGAGGGGGACAAGTTGCGCTTCGAGTTCATCCGTTCGTTCGTGGTCTCGCGGGTCGTCGTCGGGGCCGCCTTCGCTCTCGGGATCGCGCTGTCGGCCGGGGCCGAGACCGACGAGCAGCCGCCCGACTGGCGCCCGCCGGCCGACAGCCAGTTCGACTGGCTCAAGCTCAGCTCGGGAGAGTGGATCAAGGGCGACATGGAGGGGCTGCGCGACCGCAAGATCAGCTTCGACAGCGACAAGCTGGACGACCTGTCGATCGACTGGGACGACGTCGCTGCCATGTACCTGCGTCGCCCGCACATCTTCCGCTTCGAGTCCGGCGAGAGCGCGCAGGGTCTGGGGGTGCTGCGCGACGACGTGCTGAGCGTGACCACAGCCGAGGGTGCCACCGTGGAGCAGCCGCGCGACCAGATCGTCAGCATCATCGAGGGCGACGGCACCGAGTGGGACTACTGGTCGGGCTATCTCGGCGCGGACGTGGCCCTGCGCGAGGGCAACGTCGACCAGACCGACCTGAGCGGTCGCGCCGGCCTCAAGCGCGAGACGGCCAGCACCCGCTGGATGGCCGACTACCGGGGCTTCTACAGCTCGGTCAACGACGCCAAGACCGACAACAACCACCGGGCCACCAGCACGATGGACTTCTTCCTGACCTCCCGCCTCTACTGGACCATTCCCTTCGTGGAGTACTTCCGGGACGAGTTCCAGAACCTCGAGAACCGGGTCACCGCCGGCAGCCTCGTGGGCTACGAGTTCGTCCGCAACAAGTGGGCCGAGCTCGACGTCGCGCTCGGTGGCGCCTACCAGTACACCAAGTACGACGAGGCCCAGCCGGGGACTTCGGACGACTCCGGCGATCCGGCAGCCGTGCTGAACATGGTCCTCCAGCTCGACCTGCCTCGAGACGTCGAGCTCGACAACCTCTATCGCCTTCAGGTGCCGTTCACGAACACCAACCTCATCTCCCACCACTTCGAGTCGATCCTGTCGGCCGACGTCTGGGGGCCGCTCGATCTGGACGTGACCTTCATGCTCGACCGCACCGAGAAGCCCGAGCGGGACAGCAACGGGCGGCGCCCGGACTCCCAGGACATCCGCATCCTGGCGGGTCTCTCCGTGGACTTCTAGCGGTCACCGCCATGCGGGAGCTCACCGGGTTGCAGCTCGAGGAGTACCGCGAGCAGGGCTTCGTGACGCTCGGGCCGCTGCTCTCCCGAGACGAGATCGCGACCCTGCGTGCCGAAGAGGAGCGCTTCCGGCTGCCGGTGGGCTACGGGGGCGAGCGCAACCAGAACCTCCGGGTCAACATCCAGCTCTGCAATCGCTCCGAGCCGATCCGACACTTCTGCACCGCCGGGCCCCAGCTCGGCGCGCTCGCGCAGCTCGCGGGGTCCGCGCTGTGTCTCACCCACCAGCAATTCGTCACCAAGCTGCCCGACGCCGAGGACGAGCACAGCGACATCCCGTGGCACCAGGACAACGGCTACGGTCGCCTGGAGCCCATGACGGACGTCACCCTGTGGGTGCCGCTCGTCGACACCGACGAGTCGAACGGGTGTCTCCGGGTCCTGCCCGGCTCCCACCGCCAGGGGTTGCTCGAGCACGGCGCGGCGGGTGTCAACCCGGTGCTGCGCGAGGCGGCCTGCGGCAACGAGGGGCAGCCGCTTCCCCTGGCTGCGGGCGAGGGCGTGGCCTTCTCGGGGCTGACCCTGCACGGGTCCGGACCCAACCGTTCCAGTCGGCCACGCCCCGCCTTCTACGTCCGCTACTGCTCGCCGGACACACGGATGGTCGCCGAGGACGGAAGCGAGCGGCCCGTCCTCGAAGACCCGCACTCCTGGATGGTGTGGGGCGAAGCCTAGGCGAGCTATGCTCGGCCCGTCTCAATTCGGTGTCTCACGCGCGAATCGCATTCGGGGGGGTGTGGAAGATGAGTGTGAAGACGGGCTCGAAGCCGGGCCTGAAGACAGGTGCGAAGACAGGGGTGAAGACCAGGTCCACGGCGATCGTGCTGCTCTGTGCGGCGCTGACCTTCGGCTGCACCACCACCGGGTACTTCGAGCTGCCGCCCGGCTCCGAGATCGAGATCTACGAGCGGCCGGCGGTCACGCCCGACTCGTCGGGCATGATCGAGATGAAGCCCTTCTTCTGGACGGCGGCGGGCGGCGTTCCCTACAAGCTCAAGAAGAATGGCGAGGTGGTGAAGGAGGGGCGGCTGCCGGCGCGCTTCCGGGTGGTCTCGATCTTCTGGCCACCGCTCGCTCTGATCTACTGGCCGATCGGCTTCAATTCCGATCAGACGAACGATCTGACCCAGTAGCCATCCCTCCGGGCTCGGCGTGCTCGAGGGTCCGCCAGAGCGAGGTCGTCGCGGCCACCGAGAGCGCGATCGCCAGGGCGACGCCTGCGTCCAGGATCAGCGTGCCGTGCAGGCCCAGGGGTGTCGCCAGGAAGCCCGAGAGCAGGCTTCCGATGGGCGCGCCGCCCATCACGCCCAGGGTGTAGACCGACAGCACGCGAGCCCGGTTCGTGTGCGAAGCGTGGCTCTGGAAGAGGGTACGGCCGGCGTTGATGAAGAGCGCACCGGCCACCCCCCATCCCAGGACCCCGAGTGCGGTGCCCCAGAACGGGAGCCCCACCGCCATGGCGCCGATGCAGGCGGTGGCGGCGATCTGGCCCAGGACGAGGGCCCGGCCCGGGCGCCGAAGGCCACCGCGGTAGAAGATCACGAGCCCGCCCGCGACGGAGCCCAGCGGGAACATGGCGTTCAGGACGGCCATCTCGGCGGCCCCGCCGCCGTAGACGTCCCGCACCATCAGCGGCAGCAGCACCAGGTAGGGGCCGACGTAGAAGACACCGGTGGTCGTCGCCAGCACGAGAACGGGAAGCAGGACGGTGTGGCGTGCGACCTCGGCCACACCCGCTCGCAGGTCGCGCAGCGACGGCGGCGCGAGTCGCTCGGCTCGCGTCTTGCGGGGCAGCCGGGAGAAGGCGGGGGCGCCGCTTCCCACCAACAGCGACAGGCCGGCGAGGACCGGCACCGAGCCCACCCAGCTGGCGGTTCCCGCGAGGAAGGAGCCGATCACCTGCACGGCATGCTGGGTGAGGGTGGCGCCTGCCACGGCGCGGCTCATCGAGCCGCGGACCACCTCGGAGAGAAGGGTGTCCCGGGCCGGAAAGGCGAGGGCCTGGAGGGTGCCGAGTGCGACCGCGTAGGGCAGCAGCAGTCCGTAGCTCAGCTCGAAGAGTGCGAGCCACACGGTGAGGCCGGCCAGCAGTGCGGCCGTCAGCGCGTGGATCCCCGCCATCAGGCGGCCCGGGTCGAATCGGTCGGCGAGCGCGCCGCCCACCAGCAGGAAGAGCAGCGCCGGCAGGGTGATCGCCATCTGCGCCGTGCCGACGGCGGCGGGGCTCGCTCCCAGATGCTCCACCAGCAGCCACTGGAAGACCACCATGTGGCCGCCCCAGAAGCCGAACCAGGTCGCGATCCCGCCGAGCAGCAGCGCGTAGCCGCGCTCGGGCTGCTGGGGCGGGCTCATGCTCCCGCAGTCGCGGCCAGCAGGAGCTGCGCGCCGAAGTAGAGCGGGAGTCCGTAGCCGGCGTTCGCGAAGCTGGGGGCGATCAGCCGGTCACGCGCCACGAACAGGTCGGAGACCGCGAACGCCGCCGCTCCGATCGCGATCGCCGGCGTCGCGCCGGCGGCCGCGGCTGCGATCGCGGTCACCAGCATGCCGCCGATGACCAGGACGTAGAGGGGAACCGCGACGACGAAGACCCCGTCGAGGTGGGGTCGCAGCCAGCGCAGGACGAGGGCGCCGAGCCCGGCGACCCCCGCGAAGGCGATCCCGAGAGCCGTTCCGGAGAGGCCGAGGCTCGCGAAGGCCACCCCGTAGGCGAGGTGTCCCAGCAGGAAGCTCCCGATTCCCGCCAGGAAGGTCGTCTCCCGCTGCTTCGGGATCAGGAGCAGGTCACCCCCCCAGCAGAGGAAGAGACCCAGGAGCAGCCAGCGTCCATAGCTCGTGTCCAGCGCACCGGCCGCGAGGGCCACCGCCACGAAGGCGGTGGCTGCCAGGGGCTTGAAGATCCAGATCCCGGGGCTCCAGCTCCGCGCCTCGCTCCACACGAGCAGCCCGCAAGCGATGGCGCCGGTCGCGATCCAGAGGAGGAGGGGGTCGGGCACCATGGCGGCGGCGACTCTAGGGAAGGTCTGCACCGGGTGCAGACGCGTCGGCAAGCGAATGCTTCGGGCTCGGCCGGCTCGCAGCGGTCACGCCGGCTGCGGGCGGCTACGCTCCCGTGCCAGGAGGAATCCAATGGCGTCGTTCATGCGAGCCTTCCAGGGCGAGACCTACGCGTTGCTGCGCATCATGGTGGGCCTGAACTTCCTGTTCCACGGGACCCAGAAGCTGTTCTCCTTTCCCAAGGACGCGCCGGACGCTCCGGCCTTCGTGATCTATGGCGCGGGTGGGATCGAGCTGCTCGGCGGACTGCTCGTCGCGATCGGGCTGCAGACACGCTGGGCGGCCTTCATCTGCTCGGGCACCATGGCGGCCGCGTACTGGATGGCGCACGGAACGAAGCACCTCTTCCCCCAGGTCAACCAGGGGGAGCTGGCGCTCCTCTACTGCTTCACCTTCCTCTTCATCGCCGCGAACGGCGCCGGAAAGTGGAGTGTCGACGGCTCGCGAGGAGGCTGAGCCTCAGGCGGCGCCCTCCAGGACGCCGCGGAGCTTCGGGTTCGCGTCCTTGGCGCGCTTCAGGCGGGCCGTCCCATGGCGGATGGTGGGGTGCCCCTGCTCGAGGATGGCCGCGCGATAGCTGGGGCGCTCGCGCAGGCGCTGCCAGTAGGCCGCGCAGGCGGGGCGGGCTTCGGCGCCGTCGCCCTCCGGCAGGAAGACGGCCCGCGCGTCGACCTGCTCGAGACGCTCGAAGACGACCAGCCAGCTGACGTCCGCGAGGCTGAAGTCACGGCCGAGGATCCAGGGACCGCCGCTCTTCTCGAGCTGCTCCTCGAGCGCGTCGAGATGGACCTCCATCTGGCGTCGGCTGCGCCGGATGGCCTTCACCACGGGCGGCAGGGAAGCGAGCTTCCCGAGGCCCCACAGCTTCAGCGCCAGGAAGACGAGCGGTCTTCTTCGATCGATGTGGAAGAGCAGGCCCTCGAGGATCTTCCAGGTCTCGATGCGGTCGACCATGGCGGCGAAGAGCGGAACCGTGAGGCCGGGGACCGCGTTGCCGGCGCTCTGATCACCGTGCTCGAGCGGGTCGTCGGTGAGGG
>JANQSB010000372.1 GCA_028284295.1 Myxococcota bacterium
CGGCTGCTCGACGTACTGCCCAGTACGCCTCCGCGGCCGAACGCCGCCTTCCGCCGCCAGACCTCGATCTCCACGCCCTCGCGACGGAGCCCGGTGAGAAACGCAGGCTAGCAGGCCCACCCGAACGGTTCGCCCGCTGGAGACGCGGCCGTGTCCCGCCCCCACCCGGGTGATAGGCTCCCGGCCGTGCCCACACCTGCACCCCAGACACACTGCGTTCGTGCCGAGGTCGAGATCGACGCGCCGATCGAACGGGTGTGGCGGATCCTCTGCGACTTCGACCGCTACGCGGACTGGAACCCCTTCACGCCTCGGGTCGAGACGAGCCTCGCGATCGGCGACCCCGTCACGCTGCGGGTGCGGCTGCTGGGGGAGCGCCTGATGACCCGCGTCGAGACCGTCACCCGCAACCAGCCCCACACCCTCGGCTGGGAGATGCAGATGGGCGCGCCCTTCGTGCTCCACGCAGAGCGCGTCCAGGTGCTGACCGAAATCGACGAAGGCCGAACCCACTACCGCACCGAAGACTGCTTCCGCGGCTGGCTGCGACCGCTCGTGCTCGCGCTCTTCGGAGGTGCCATGGAGCGCGGCTTCCGGGACTGCGCCTACGGACTGAAGAAGGCCGCCGAGAGCGGCCTCGATTGAAGCCACATCGAGCGCCACACAGCGCGCTACCCGAGGGAGCCACGCATGAGCGACGAAGCCGCCGAACGCATCCGCACCGGCAGGTCCTGGGACGAGTTCTGCGATGCCCTGAAGGCCGCCGGCCAGACGATCCTCGCCGAGGGCGCGCCGGACGACGGGCTGAATCGTGCCGAGGGCTTCCGCTACCTGGCCCGCCTGACCCGCGCCGGCCTCGAGAACTTCCTCGAGTACGCGGACCCGGAGGCACCCGAGCTGCATCGCGCCGTGCACGAGACGATCAAGATCGGGGCCGACAACCCGGACAACTACTACCAGAACGCCCAGGTGAGCGGGGCCCACGAGTACCGCATCGTCGGCAAGCGCAACACGATTCACTACCTCGACTTCGCGACCCAGACCGCGGGCGTCGCGAGCACCGGCGACTCGCGCCAGAGCGGCCATCTCGACGCCGCCGACCTCGAGATCGCCGACGACGGCTCCTTCGAGATCCTGCTCTCGTGCGAGGAGAAGCCCGGCAACTGGCTGCGGATGGTCCCCGAGACCGAGCAGCTGATCGTGCGCCAGACCTACCTCGACCGGGAGACGGAGACGCCGGCCGCTCTTCGCATCGAGCGGCTTGGCGGCGACCCCCGGCCGGCGCCCCTGACACCCGAGCAGGTGGACCGCGGCCTCGGCCAGGCCGCCGGCCTGGTGCTCGGCTGCGTCAACCTCTTCGCCGGCTGGGCGCAGGGCTTCCAGGCCCACACCAACCAGCTGCCGAAGTTCGACGACTCGGTCTCCATGGGCGCCGGGGGCGATCCGAACATCTGCTACTACCACAGCTACTGGGAGCTCGGGCCCGAGGAAGCCCTGGTCATCGAGGTGACCCCCCCGGAGTGCCGCTCCTGGAACTTCCAGCTCGACAACCACTGGATGGAGTCGCT
>JANQSB010000376.1 GCA_028284295.1 Myxococcota bacterium
GAAGGGCGGTCCCGGCCGTCCTCCCGGGGCGGGTCCAGCACGAGCTTCGAGATCGCGAGGACGGCCCAGACGAAGGCCGCCGCGAAGGGCACGTCCTTCGAGTTGTTGAACGCGTGCCCGTAGAAGCGGGGCAGGGCGACCAACGCCAGCGGCGCGAAGACCATCGTCCAGGCTCCGGGCAGCCGCGTTCCGAAACGCAGCACGCCGGCGACCGCGGCCAGGGCGGAGAGCCCGATCAGGAGGTGGCGGATCTCGTACTTGGCGTCGGGGAAGGGCGCATAGGCGATCGCGGCGACCAGCTCGAAGAGCGGACCGTAGAAGCGCATGTGGAGGAACTCGTTGACGCTGTCGTCGCGCAGCCCGCTCGCGAAGTAGCGCAGCACGCCCTCGCCATAGTGAGACTGCACCGGCTCGTCCCAGGTGATCCCGTAGTCGCGGAAGGTCGCGAACACGACGCCGAGGCCGACCGCGAGCAGCGCCGGCGTCCAGACGCCCTGCCAGGCCGGCCCGGCTTCCGTCGGGCTCGGCGGGGACGGAGACGGGGATCCGGGATGCGACAAGCGGGGCTCTCCTGCTGGGACTCGTTGGCGATCTCGCGGGCCGGGCCCGCTCCCCACGTCTTCGGCCTCTGGGCGTGTCTTCTGTAAATCCGGGTGGATTCGTCGCCCTCCTGCTTCAAGTCACGCGGCGGGGGATCCGAGCAGGGAGCCGTGGAACCGCACGCAGAATCGACGCCCGGGGCCCCGCGCCTGGCCGGCTGGCTCTTCGGGGCGCTCGCCTGCCTGTACGTCTTCGTCGGCAGTGGCCATATCGTGAGCCCGGACGGGGTGGTGGTCTTTCGGGCTTCCCAGGCCTTGCTGGAGGCCCGTAGCGACATCGAGCCGCTCGAAAACTGGCCTGGTTTCGGGGGCTTCTGGGTCACGAGCCCGGACGGGACCCGGCGCTTCGAGACGAAGTACGGTCTCGGTCCCGCCCTGGCGGCCCTGCCGACCTCGCTCCTGGGGCAAGGACTGGCGGCCTGGGTGCCGCTTTCTGAGCGGGGGGTATTCGATACGCCCGTCGGGCTCACCGGGCCGCCGGACGCCGATCATCCCCTCGGTCAGGGCAACCCCCTGCGGCTTCGCTGGGACGACTGGACGGCCGCGGCCTGGCCTCGGCCCTTCGTGGCCTGGACGGCGACCTGGACCAACGCCTGGGCGACCGCGGCCGCCGTCGCGCTGCTGTTCCTGCTGGGCTGCGAGCTCGGCTTCGGTGTACGCGCTTCGCTGGCAATGGGCGCGTTCGCGGGGCTCGCGAGTCCGCTCGTCGTCTACGCGAGGACCTTCTTCTCCGAGCCGCTGGTCGCGCTCGCGCTGACCGGGTTCCTGCTGCTCGCGGTGCGGGCGTCGCGGCGGGAGCGCGGGCACCGGCTCTGGATCGGCGCCGGTCTGGCGTTGGGCTCGTGCGCGCTGGTGAAGATCGCGCTCGGCGTACTGCTGTTGCCCGGCACCCTGTTGGTGGCAGCGCTCCTGCTCCGTCGCGAGCGGTGGTGGCCCGGCGCGCGCTCCGAGCGCCTGCGGTCCGCTTGTGCGTTCGCGGCCGGCTGCGCGCTCCCGCTGTCCGCCATCGCGGCCTGGAACCTGCTGCGCTTCGGCGCGATCTTCGAGACGGGCTACGGACGCGAGGTCGACCAGTGGACCACGCCCTTCCTCGAGGGTCTCTACGGACTGCTCTTCTCCTCGGGTCGCGGGCTCGTGTGGTACGCGCCCTTCGTGGGGGTCGCGGTCGTGGCGGCTCCGCGCTTCGCCCGGCGCTTCGGGCTCGAGGCGGCCTTCGTCGGGGCCTCGCTCCTCGTCCTGCTGACCTTCTATGCGCGCTGGTACATGTGGGAAGGCGGGTGGTGCTGGGGGCCGCGCTTCCTCGTCCCCCTGCTGCCGCTCCTGCTGCTTCCGGTGGGTGCGGCCCTGGCGGCCGCGGAGCGTCGGGCGCGGCTCCGTCCCGGTCTCGCCGCGGCGTTCGTGGTGTCCGCGGTGGTGGCGTGGAGCGGCACCTTCGTCGACGTGATGGACTTCCACAACTGGGTGAAGCTCCACCACGCGTTCCACGCCGACGCGCTCGTGGCCGCCGGCGTTGCCGACTACTACGACCTCGTGCGCTGGGACTGGCGCTTCTCGCCGCTGATCGCCTACTGGCGGTTCCCGATCCGCGATGCCTTCCTGCTGCCCCACGCCCTGGCCACGCCGGGCGTAGTACTGGGCCTGCTCGCACTCTTCTTCGCGGGCGCCGTGCTCTGCGCGGGACAGCTCCTGCGAGGAGTCCGGACCATCCCGGCCTCGGGGGCAGATTCGTCGCTCGCTACCGGAAGCGCGGCGCCCGCTGCTCGCTGAACGCGAGGACCGCTTCGCGGTGCTCGGAGGTCTCGTAGCAGCGCTTGAGATACTCGTGCTCGCGCGCCTGCACGGCCTTCAGGTCGGGCTCGGTGCCGTTTCGGGTCAGCAGCTCCTTGATCATGCGCAGCTGCGGATCCGGGTTTCCGGCGATCTCGTTCGCGAGCTCGAGCGCCCGGGGCATCAGCTCGTCCGGGGGAACCACGCCGTTGAACAGGCCTTCTCCCGTGAGCTCCGCTGCGGAGTAGAGCCGCCCCGAGAGACACATCTCCGTGGCCTTCGCGAAGCCGATCCGCTGGACGAGGAAGTGGGTGCTCGCCAGCTCCGGAACCAGACCCATGCGGATGAAGAGCATTCCGAAGCGCGCGCGCTCCGAGGCCACGATGATGTCGAAGGGCAGGATCATCGTCATGCCGACGCCCACGCAGGCACCGTTGACGGCTGCGATCAACGGCTTCGAGCGGCGACACAGCTCGACCCAGTCGCCTCCGGTGCTGAGCTCCTCGCCCCGGTCCATGGCAGAGGCGAAGGCTCCGATGTCGGCGCCCGCACAGAAGCCCCGTCCCGCGCCCGTGACCACGATCGCGCCCACTGCGCTCGCGTCGTTGGCGGCTTCGATCGCGTACCAGAGCTCGCGGGACATGCGAGGGGTCCAGGCGTTCAGACGTTCCGGACGCTGCAGCGTGATGGTCGCGATCGGGGCCTCGACCTCGTACAGGATCTGCGTGGTTTCCAACGACGGCTCCGCGGCGGGGAGGTTCGACGGACTCCTATTGTCCTGCGCCGCGCGTGAAGAGGCCAGCTTTTCGGCAGGCGACGCGCCGCTGCTAACCTGGGTCGCATGAAGGGCGGTCCCGGTGTCAGCGATCCGCGGCCGGGCAGCGACGTCGCGCCGGGTCCCACCCTCGATGCATTCCGGGGCTACTCCCGCGTCGAGCGCGCATTGCTGCCGTTCCTGCGCGAGCCGACCCTGTGGCCGGTGCTCGTGGCCGCGCTCGTGCACGCGATCGCGCTGGTGGCGCCACTGCTGGTCATCGTGTGGCGCAACCCCGCGCCAGGCTGGCCCCTCGTGGGGATCGTCGTCCTCGGGGGTCTGAGCCTCGCGGGGGCGGGCATCGAGCTGCGCGACCGCGGTGGCCCGGGACCCCTCAACGGGTTGATCGCGGCGACCTGGATCCTCTGCGCGCTCGGCGCCTGGGGGGGAGCCCGCGTCGGAATCCTCTGACCCCGCGTCCGGATTCGGACGCGGCTGCCAATCGCAACCGGGGGAGCATCGCGTTGAAGATCGCAGTCGGGATCGGTGGGCCCGCCTCGGGAAGGCGGCGCGATTGGCAGGACACGGTCACCTACGTGACCGAGGCCGAGGCGCTCGGCGCGGACATCGCCTGGTCGGCGGAGGCCTGGGGGATGGACGCGGTCTCTCCGCTCGCCTTCCTGGCCGGGCGGACCCGATCGATCCGTCTGGGGACGGGCATCATGCAGATCAGCGCGCGAGTCCCTTCGATGACCGCGATGACGGCCCTGACCCTGGCCGCGCTCTCGGGCGACCGCTTCGTCCTGGGGCTGGGTGCCAGCGGTCCGCAGGTGGTGGAGGGGCTGCACGGAGTGCCCTTCGCGAAGCCGGTCTCGCGCATGCGCGAGACGATCGAGATCGTGCGCCAGGCGTTCGCCGGCGAGCCGCTCGCGTTCGAGGGCGAGCACTTCGTCCTGCCGCGGCCCGGCGGTGAGGGCAAGGCGCTGCGTCTCGCGCAGCCGGGCAACGATCGGATTCCCATCTACCTGGCAACCCTGTCCCCCCGCAGCCTCGAGCTGACGGGCGAGCTGGCCAACGGATGGCTGGGCACTTCGTTCACCCCGGAGCACGCCGAGAGCTTCTTCGCGCACATCGCACGCGGGGCCGAGCGGGCAGGGCGTTCGATTGGCGACCTCGACCTTCAGGTCGGAGCCTCGGTCGCGTTCGGGGACGACGTGGGGCCGGCCATCCGCACGCGGAAGCAGGGCCTCGCGTTCACCCTCGGGGCCATGGGGTCCGCGCGCTCCAACTTCTACAACGCCGCGTTCCGGAGGGGAGGGTTCGAGGACGTGGCCGTGGAGAGCCAGCGGCTGTGGCTGGACGGCCGCCGCGAGCAGGCCGCCGAGCGGATCCCGGACGAGATGGTCCGGCAGACGAGCCTGCTGGGCGACGAAGCCGCGATTCGGGAGCGGATCGGGGCCTACCGGCGCGCCGGGGTGACGACCCTGATGCTCCAGCCTTCCGGCAGGACCCTGAGCGACCGGCTGGACACCCTGGCGCGCGCCATCGATCTCGTGCGCCAGGGCTCGCTCGGATGATCCATACGGGGTATGCGGGCGACGCGTTAGGATGTTGACAGAGCCCGAACGATGGACTTGAGTCCACTATTCGGGTACGTTCTGGGGCGATGAAGATGGGCAAGCGGGATCAGAACCGGATCGAGCAGCGCGAGCGCATCCTCACGAGTGCGCGGACCCTGTTCTCCACCGAGAGCTTCGAGCAGGTGACCGTCTCCGACGTAGCCCGGGCCGCGGGCGTCGCTCGGGCCACGGTCTTCAACTACTTCCCCTCGAAGCACGCCCTGATCGACGCGATCACCGAAGAGGTGCTGGGCTACTACGGGCGCATGCTGGACCGCGCGCTGGCTCTCGAGGAGGTTCCGACGCCGACCCTGCTGCGCGCGCTCTTCCTCGAGATGGGCGAGGGCATCGAGCGGGTTCAGCACTTCTACCGCGGGGTCTTTCGCGAGATCGCCAAGATGCAGGTGGGGCTCGACGAAGGGGGTGCGGCGGCCCGGGAGCGGGACCTGTGCGTGGGTCGCTTGTCGACCCTGCTGGCTCGCGGGCAGGCCCGGGGAGAGATCAGCTCCGACTACTCGGCCGAGGACCTCGCCTACGCGTTCGACAGCCTCTCCAACGGGACGATCGTGCACTGGCTCTACGACGACCCGTCGAAGTCCCTTCGCGAGCGGATGCGTCGCGCCGTCGAGATCTTCCTCGGCAACGTGTCCCGGGTCGACTGCACCGCCGACCCGCTGCCGGAGCTCGGTGAGCCCGCGATCGCGGGACCGCCTGCGACCTCCGGGTCGCCGGAAGGCGCCACATGAAGGCCCCCTCCGGACCGCGTCTCGAGATCCCGCCCGCGCCGCGCCGGGGCTCGGCACAGTGGAAGCGGGGTCTCCACTATCTGCAGGCGCTGATGGAGGAGCCCGACGCCACCGCCAACGCGATGGACCTGCAGTTCGCTCTGGGGAGCCACGACCTCGAGCGCCAGTTCCAGCGGCTGGCCAGCAGCGAGGCCGGACGCCGCCTGCTCACCGAGCGGCCCGACCTGCTCGCCCGGATCGGGGATCGGGAGCAGCTGGCGGCGCTGCCCGAAGGCAGCGTCGGACGCGCCCTGCTCGCCTACTTCGAGCGCTTCGACTTCGACCCGCGCTCGCTGATCGAGCTGTGGCGCGGGGTGGAGGCTCGCTGGGAGCGGGAAGAGGGCGAGCCGCCCGTCGACGAGCTCCGCAGCTGGTACCGTGAGCGCAGCCTGCTGCTCCACGATTTCTTCCACGTGCTCTCGGGCTACGACGCCGACCAGCTCGGTGAGGCCACCCTGCTGGCCTTCACGCTCGGGCAGCTGCCCGGTCGCGTGAACCGCGTCCTCACCATCGGGGCCAGCGTGGAGGTCATGCGGGTGCTCGGAAGGCGTTGGCTGCCCTACGTGTACCGCGCCTGGCGCCGCGGACGGCGGGCGGGCTGGCTTCACGAGGTCGCCTGGGAGCGGATGCTGGCGCGTCCCCTCGACGAGGTGCGTCGCGAGCTCCGGATCGAGGCACCCGAGAAGGCCCATCCCCGCGGAGTCCTCCGCGGCGCGGTGGAGGACGCGGCGAGCCTGATGGCCGCGTGAACGCGAGTCATGCCGCCCGGAGCGGCGTGAAGTAGCGGATCGGACCGGGCCGACCGCCGATGTGCGCTCGAGATCGTCCCGCTGTGCCGGCTTTTTCGTCCCGCAGCGGTCGCTTCGCGTCGCGCGCGTGTCGTAGAATCTTCCGGCGCGGCGATGCGTCGCGCCACGATGCTCAGCGGTACGCGCCCGCATCACCGGGCCGCAGGCAACCAGGGAGGCCCGGGCATGGACCCGAACGAAGTCAGCAACACCATCGAGCAGGTCATCGAGTCGAGCGCCACCCTCGTCTCCACCTGGGGGCTCAGCGTGATCGGCGCGCTCGCCGTGCTCATCATCGGTCGCTGGGTGGCGGGCTCGCTGCGGAACGCGACCCGCAAGGGCCTGCAGAGGGCGGACGTCGACGAGGCGCTCGTTCCCTTCGTGTCGAGCCTCGTCTACTACGCGCTGCTGGCCATCGTCGTCGTGGCGGTGCTCAATCTCTTCGGCATCGAGACGACCTCGATCATCGCCATCCTCGGCGCGGCCGGTCTCGCGGTCGGTCTGGCGCTGCAGGGAACCCTCTCGAACTTCGCCGCCGGGACCATGCTGCTGCTCTTCCGCCCTTTCCGTCCCGGTGACTACGTCGAGGTCGGCGGGGAAGGAGGCAGCGTTGCCGAGATCAGCATCTTCACGACGGTGCTGAACACGCCCGACAACGTCCGCGTCACCATCCCGAACTCGGCGGTCTACGGCGCGACCATCAAGAACTACTCGGCCAACGAGAATCGCCGCGTGGACATGGTCATGGGCATCTCCTACGGAGACGACATCCAGCTCGCCATCGACACCATCACGCGCGTCGTCACGAACGACAAGCGGGTGCTTTCGGATCCCGCGCTCACGGTGGCCGTCGCCGAGCTGGCCGACTCCTCGGTCAACCTCGTGGTCAGGCCCTGGTGCCGGGGTCCCGACTACTGGGCTCTCAAGTTCGATCTCACTCGTGAGCTGAAGCAGGAGCTCGAGGCGGCGGGTTGCTCGATTCCGTTCCCGCAGCGGGACCTGCACATGATCACCGAGGACGGCGCCGCCGCCTAGCGACAGGTCTTCGCTGCCTGGAGCCTGCGAACGGTCAGCGGCCGCGAGCCGTTTGCGGGCTCAGTCGCCGGGCTCGTCCTGCGAGCCGGAGTCGGCTTCGGGCTCCAGCCACCGGTTGAAGCGGGGCTCGCGCTTCTCGACGAAGGAGCGCACGCCCTCCCGGGCGTCCGGGTGGTGGTCGCTCACGGCGGTCTTGGCGGCGATCTCGTCGAGCGCCTGGGCGAACCCCAGCTCGGCGGCGTTGTAGATCGACCGCTTCAGCAGCCGCATGGCGACCTGGGGGCCGCGAGCGAGCTCTTCGGCGAGTGCCGTGGCGCGGGCCTCGAGCTCCTCCGGCTCGGCGACCTCGTGGACCAGTCCGAGCGCCAGGGCCTCTTCGGCCTGGACGATCCGCTTCCGCATCAGGAAGTCCATGGCGCCGGCCACGCCCAGGTGCTGGACCAGCAGGAACTGACCGCCCTCGTCGGGCAGGAGTCCGAAGCGGAGCGTTGCGCTTCCCATGCGAGCCGCGCGCGCGGCGATGCGGAAGTCGCAGGCCAGGGCGAGGGAGAAGCCCGTCTGGATGGCGACGCCGTTGATGGCGGCGACGGTCAGCTTGTCGAGGTTGCGGATGGCGGTGTTCACCGGCTGGGAGAGCGCGCGCAGACCGTCGTAGGTCCCGACGGGGTTCGCGTGGCCGTGCGGGATCGGTGGCAGCACCGAGGTCTCGCGGCTCCCCGCGTAGGCCTTCAGATCGTCTCCCGCGCAGAAGGCTCTTCCCTTCCCGGTGAAGACCACCACCCGCACGCGGTCGTCCATCTGGGCCTGGAGCAGCACCTCGACGAGGTCGCGCTTCATCGGCGGGTCCATGCCGTTCATGCGTTCGGGTCGGTCGAAGGTGATCCAGGCGACACCCGACTCGCGTCGCCCGACCTCGAAGCCGCTGTAGCTGCCGGTCTCCATGGATCCTCCCGCCCGGCAGGCTATCGGAGGCCCGGGGTGCAGGGCCGTTGCGGTGATCCGGGTTGACTCGATTCGATAGTTGGATAATATTGGAATTATCGTACAATGAGCGGGCAGCGGGGATGCGAGCCCGGCGCCCGGACCGAGGAGATGCAGCATGGAGAAACAGGACGCACTGGCTGCCCTCTCGGCGCTCGCTCACGAGACCCGGCTCGATGTCTTCCGCTCCCTGGTTCGGGCGGGTGGCGAAGGCCGGGCTCCCGGCGCCCTCGCCGAGGATCGGGGTGTTCCGCCCGCGACCCTGTCGTTCCACCTGAAGGAGCTCAAGGGCGCAGGCCTGGTCACCAGCGAGCGGCACGGCCGCTCCCTCGTCTACCGGGCCGACTTCGACGCCATGCGCGAGCTGCTCGGGTACCTGACCGAGAACTGCTGTGAGGAGGGCGGTTGCTGAAGGCCGTCCACGAGCCCGCCTGGCATCTGCCGAACCCTGGCGCTGCGGCGCCGTTCCAGAAAGAGATGGAGGATCCGATGCGATTCCAACTGGCCCTGAACGTGCGCGACCTCGACGAAGCGGTCGCCTACTACTCGAAGCTCTTCGGCGCGGAGGTGAACAAGCGCAAGCCCGGCTACGCGAACTTCGCCATCGAGCAGCCGCCCCTCAAGCTGGTCCTCTTCGAGAACCCCGACGCCTCCGAGCGGCTCAACCACGTCGGCTTCGAGACCTTCGAGAACGAAGAGGTCGAGGCGCAGATCGCGCGCCTGGAGCCGGCGGGACTGGCCTCGGAGGTGATCCGGGACGAGCACTGCTGCTATGCGCGCAAGAGCACCGTGTACGCCCATGATCCCCAGGGCCTGATGTGGGAGTTCTACAAGGTCCAGGCCGACGAGGACTCCTTCGGCACGCCGGCGCCGGAGCCGGCTGCGGAGCCCGTCACCGGTCGCGGCTGCTGCTGACGCGGCCCCGAGGCGGTCCCGGCGGCCTGTCCCGTGGTCGGCCTCCTAGAGGAGGGGACGCACCTCGGCGGCGAAGCGTTCGAGCTGCGCGTCCCGGTCCCGGGCCGGTCCCACGCAGTCGAGCACCACGTGGCGGAGTCCGACCTCGCGGAAGCGGTCGATGTCCGCGGCGACGTCGGCGGGCCGGCCGAGTGCCGCATAGCGGTCGGTCGCCCGGCGGAAGTCCATGGCGTAGCGCTGGGAGAGATGCTCGTTGGCGGTCTCGAGCGCGGCTTCGCGGCTGTCGTCGATCCGAACGAAGAGCAGGTGGGCCGTGTCGAAGCGCTCCAGGGGTCGGCCGGCCTTCTCGGCCGCCCCGGCGATCTCGGTCAGGCCGTCCCGGTACTGCTCGGGCGTCACCACGTAGGAGATCCAGCCGTCCGCCAGACGGCCGGTTCGACGCAGGGCCGCGGGCGAACGGCCGCCGCACCAGATGCGGGGCCCACCGGGCTGCGGGGACGGGGGCCGCAGGGTCGTGTCCGGGAACGGATAATGGGGCCCGCTGCCGCGAACGGCCTCTCCTCGAACCAGGGCGCGCAGCAGAGGGATCGCCTCGCTCAGCCGGGCGCCGCGTTCCTCCACGGGAACCCCGCAGGCCGCGTACTCGCCGGGGAACTCCCCGCCGACGCCGACGCCGAATACCAGGCGGCCGCCACAGAGCTGGTCGAGGGTGGCGACCTGCTTGGCGGTGGAGACCGGGTGCCGCAGGGGCAGCAGGTAGACGGCGGTGCCCAGCTCGATCTTCTCGGAGAAGCAGGCCAGCTGCGCCAGCTGGAGCAGGGGGTCGAGGATCGGGACCGCGAAGGCGACGTGATCGCCGACCCACAGCGAGTCGAAGCCCAGCTGCTCGGCGCTCTCGGCGGTCGCCCGGGCCGCGTCCGGCGAGCCGACACCGGTCATCACGCCGACCTTCAGGCCGGACGCCAGCGGGAGGTCGCTCACCCGGCCGTATAGCCGCCGTCCACGACGAGCTCGGCACCCGTGACGAACGACGCCTCGTCGGAGGCCAGGAAGAGCACCGCGTTCGCGATCTCCTCCGGACGCCCGATCCGGCCCATCGGCGTGAGCGGCGCCATCACCGACTCCATCTCCTCCTCGGAGATGCCGGCGAAGGCGCCCCGCAGCATCTCCGTGTCGACGTAGCCCGGGTGGACCGAATTCACGCGAATGCCCTGCTCCGCGTACTCGAGCGCGGCCTGCTTGGTGAGCACCCGCACGGCTCCCTTGCTGGCGTGGTAGGCGGCCGAGGTCGTGCTTCCGACGATCCCGTAGATCGACGAGATGTTGACGATCGATCCGCCGCCGGCCCTCCGCATCACAGGCGCCACCGTCCGGATTCCGAGCCACGTTCCCGTCTGGTTGATGGCGACGATCTCGTTCCAGCGTTCGAGGCTCGTCTCCTCGAGGGTGGCCGGGTCGGCGATGCCCGCATTGTTGACCAGGACGTCCACCCGGCCGAAGCGTTCCGTGGTGGCGTCGACGAGCTCCTGCCAGCCGGCCTCGGACCGGACGTCGAGCTGCGAGCCGCCGGACACGAGGTCCTGGCG